>DAOVXM010000125.1 GCA_030636125.1 Chloroflexota bacterium
ACAAAACGTCCATCAACATCCTTCAATATCTCGCGCACTTCTTCAGGCTCTTTTTGCAGATCGAATTGGGTTACATTGGTACAAGCCATGAGACGCGCCGACATACCGAGCTCAGCGAAGAGCGCCTTGAGCAGATAATGTTTTCCGGAGCAAGTGCCGCGCCACTCGCGGATCAATGTTTCAGGCCGGCGATCACTGGCGCGTTTATAAGGCATATCACGCACAAGGGCATAGATTGTAGGCGGTTCGAGCTCTGCCGATGGTTTCAGCAGTTCACGTTTAACCGCTTCCGATTTCATCAATTCAAGCAATTTCATCTTGGTGTTCCTTTCACCTCACCAAATCAGAGAGCTGCAGCTGGACCCTCATAAAAGGGGCAGTATCGCTCAAATCCCAGCCTTTCATAAAGACGGTTAGCAAGTAAATTATCCTGTTCGACATTAAGCACAATATCTTCAATCCCTTGTCGTATCAGCTCGGAAACAACAGCGCTCGTGGTCTGCGTACCATAACCATTCCCACGAAAATCAGGGTGGGTGTATATATTGCCCACAGCCGCTAGATTGTAAGGTGGACTGACCAGGTGGGTCCCGGCTGCCGAGATTAGTTGATTATTTTCAAAGATACCGTAAAAGACACCACCAGGTACCTGGGTTGGACTAAACGCATCCGCACCCTCATCCCCATATAAGTTTACCAGCTGGTTAATATGAGTTGTATTCAATCTGACGCAATCACTTTCAACCGCTTGGTAACGCACACGATCGGTCACCATACGCCACATAGGAAGCGTCTTCTTCCAAGTGTAATATTTTTTAGTCGTCAAATAATGTTCCGGGCGACATAGGAAGTACACAATTTCTGGACGATTCCCGGACTCGAAGATAACGCTGAGGCCCTCATTCGCACCTATAAGGAATAGAGCCGGTGGCTGCAAACCCTGGAAGCAAAGCGTTATCGCACTCAGGTGCCCAGCCTTCTTTGCGCCAACCCATTCTGTTTGAGCGAACAATTCCGGCTCCAGATCACCGATAGCGTAAGCTGCGTAGAGGCGGTCGCTCACCAGAAAGGCCAGGATTTCAGTTTTATCGGTTAGCTCACGAATTTGCCACATAACCAGCGGTATATTACAATCGCCCAGCCCAGGTAGACCAGACCAATCAAATAACCAGCAACCACATCGCTTAGCCAATGCGCCCCAAGATACATACGCGATGGCCCAACTAGCAGGATTATACCGCCCAGCAGGAGCAGAGCAATGGCTCTGAGGGTCGTCCGGGGGGTATATTTCATAACCAGGAAGATAAGGAAACCAAAGAAGATGGTGTAGAACATGACATGCCCGCTGGGAAAGGAATAGCCAGTCTCGGGTTTGACGACCTCCACTAGTTGTTCTGATGGCCGCGGGCGGGCGACAATAGTTTTAATCAACCAATTTAAGGGCGCCTGTAAGCTTGATATAACGAATATATAGATGCCTATACGCACCGACCAGAACCACCCAGCAATGACTGATCCTATTACCACAGTGATCATACTCCAGGGAAACCAGCCAGGGATAGAAACGAAAAACATCAAAGTTTTAAACCACGGTGCCTGAATCGATTGCAGCGCCAGGGTGGTCGACAGATCCAACGGCAGGAGACCCAACCTGGAAATCAGGATGGCGCAGATTATGATGATGAGCAGGACGATAAGTGTTGCCAGTCCCAGGAACCGTTGCCAAGATGTAGATGTCCTCATGTCAGTTTAGCAAGTTCTCCTATACTATATAAAAATCCTTCCCTCTTCTGCATTGAAGAGGGAAGTGTTCACATGCTGTGGTAATTAATAACTACTCAATAACTGGTAGGCCTTCGATATTCTGCGGAATGACATACTCCCCAGAGGCCCAGCCGATACCATCTGTGCACTGTGGACAATTGATCGCATACCAGGTCCCATCAGTATTTATGCCAACAGCTTGCGCGCTCTGACCTGGTTGCAACAGGCCATAGCTATTGTACTGCGTACCCGGTCCCGCCCGCACGTTCAAGTTGGCAACTGCTGTCACCGACGGATCACCGGGTGCCGGCGCTGGCACTTGCAGGTAATTACCACCGCCCCCAATGACCTCATCACCGGTATCTGGTGCGGATGAGCCCGCCAACATTCCACCAGCGAGGAATGCCAGGAAAATAACCGCAAGAGCTGCTAGCACGACAAGCACAACCATTAGGATAGTTTTACCAGTGTTTGAACTCTCTTGAGTTGGTTGGGGCGTTTGATTTTCAACAGTCATCTTCTACACCTCCTTAGATCAATCAATAAAATTGTAAAAACTAGTTGGGCAAAGCAGATATCCCCACACAGTGAGCTTCTGATTATATGTCTGGCAGAGTTACCAGCCCAATGCCGGGAATTATATCATTTCACTTAAATTAATGCGCATAGAACTGTTCAGGCTATCAAGGGCTAACTGCAGTGCTGAAGTTCTATGCAATCGGCGGAAAGTAATTTTAAATGACCCGAAACCTTCATCCGCCGATTGCTGAGTGATTGGCGGTTTTGTGATCAGTTTTATTTCAAAATATATACCGCCAATCACATAGACGTGGGGTTTATTGAATTACAGGTACTTCATCGGTATTCTCTGGGGTGACATAATCGGCCGAAATCCAACCACGACCGTTCTCAGCAGTGGATATACTGATTGCCCACCAACTTCCATCAGGGGTTTTTCCAACTACACCTGCCTTCTGTCCTAACCCAAGCAAGCTGATGACATCAAAGTTGATGCCCGGTCCACTACGCACATTCACATTGGTGATAGCAGTTACCGCAGGATCACCCACAGCAGGCGCGGGAATGGTAACCGGCCCAGATACCGCTTCACCCTCAGCCGAGACAACGGGTACATTTCCGGTATTCTTTGCATTAACATATTGAGCTGAGACCCAACCCTGGCCACTTTCAGGGGCGGGCAGACGGATCAGCCACCAGGCTCTATCTGGGCTGACTCCAATGACGAGAGCCACCTGCCCAAATTCCATCAAGCCAACCTTGCCAAATCCTGTAGCTGGGCCGCTGCGTACGTTCACATTTGCAATGGCGGTCACTGTTGCTGAATCTGCGGAGGGTGTTGTTTCCGGTGTGGTTTCCAATTCCAGCTCAACCACGGGTACCCCCTCAATATTTTCAGTTGTTACCAGTTCATCCGAGACCCAACCCTGACCGCTTTCGATACTTTCTACACTGATCAACCACCACAAGCCATCCGAGCTTACACCGTCTACTTCCGCGCTCTCCCCTTCGCCCAAAACACCGAAAACATAAAAATCCGGTCCAGGACCGCTGTGAATATCGGCATTCAGGTTGGCTGTCAGCGAGGCATCCCCTGGAGTTGGTGTTCCTTCGGCTGGGGAATCTGGTTCAAGCTCAATAACGGGTACCTCTTCTACATTTTCTGTGGAGACGTACCCATCAGACACCCAACCCTGCCCGGTCTCTCCATTAGGCAGGTCAATGACCCACCACAAACTATCGGAACTGATCCCAATCACCGCCGCCATCTGTTCACGATCTAAATATCCGTAGCTTTCGTATTCCTGCCCGGGACCACTTCGGACATTAACAACTGACAGCGCTGTGAGGGTTGGCGCACCGGGCTGAGGTGTAGGTACCGGCAGCATTTCGAGCATTGGCGGAGGCTCAACTATTGGAACATCTTCAACGTTGGCTGTCTGGACATTTTCTCCTGCTACCCAGCCCTGACCAACCTCTACAGAGGGCACCCTAATCACCCACCACAATCCATCCGGGCTGACACCTATCACAACCGCAGAAGCTCCTTCAGCCAGGATCCCATAGCTGGGATACTCTGTGCCAGGACCACTGCGGATATTTGCGTTTACCTGCGTTATTAAAGATGGCTCATCTGGGGATGGCGTAGGAACCGATAATACCATATCATCAGATCGAGAGCCCCCAAAGGGGAGATTGCCAGTAATGCTCAGGATCAGCAGCAGGAATGCAGCCACAAATACCAGTAGGAGTACCCCAAGTACTATTTTGTTGGTCGTCGAACTCTGTTTCCAGACGGACATCCGGGACCTCCTTCCCGATGGAAGATCGACTGCATAACCTCACGTTACCCTATTATAACGCGGTGCGACACTTAGGCTGCTCTCCACCCACAGATCTAAGGAAATGATACAGTAATTCCGTTATGGCTGAACCTCATTTTGATCTCTTCAGCCAAAGCATATTGCACTGTGATATAGTCCTCCGTTTTCACCCAAGGACGAACAAAAATATTTACCTTGCCTCCCGCAATATCAGAAACGGCGATCAGTGCAGGTGGTTCTTTCATAACGCGCTCATCAGCAGCGAGAATATCATTAAGAATTTGCCTAATCTTCTGAATATCTTCGTCATTACCTATACCAAATACCATATCAAGCCTTCGCGTTGGGCGCGAAGAATAATTTACTATGGTTTTGGCGTAAATATCTCCGTTCGGTACGATCACTTCAAGATTGTCAGGGGTAGTCAGGACAGTTGTGAACATGCTGATCTTTTCAACGGAACCTATCGAGCCACCTGCCTTCACATAATCACCTACATTAAAGGGGCGGTAAAGGATTAGCATCACTCCGGAAGCAAAGTTTTTCAACGAATCTTGAAGAGCAAGCCCCACCGCCAATCCGGCAGCACCGATTAAAGCAATCAAAGAGGAGGTGTTGATGCCTAATTGACTGAGCGCAGCTACTGCAACAACAAGCAATAAAGTAGCTTGCAGAATAGATTTGGTGAAATTTATCAAGATAATATCGACATTGTACTTTTTCAAGTATTTTTCTACTAGCCTAACGATTATCTTGGTGAGAATCCAGCCTATAATCGCAATGGCTATTGCAGTTATTATCCTCAATGTCCAGGGAATGATGAATGTCTCGTATAAATTACTTAGATCGTATCCAAACATGTTTATACCTCCAAAAATTAATAGTATCAACACGATCACACAAAAACTCAGGCAAATTATGCACCATTTACTTCAAGGTAAATCCTTGATTTGTTAGCACTTCCCGTAATCCAGTACGGGTGGGCTTAGACGCGCGCCGGGCTGAGTGCTCTATCCAACCATAAGATTCCGTCTCCCCCTTCACACCGGGAACTGGCACCTGGCGTCCCCGGTAGATACCGCTATCAACCATGGTCCGGTCGTACTCGTCAAGCGCATCTTGCTCAGCCTCTAAATTATATTTTTCCCAATGCAAGATAGTTCGGGTGGGCAAACGCGGCCGCTGTTTTGCGTCCCCAACTGGCCAACCCAAAGTCATCCCAACTAAAGGGAATACCAGTTGTGGCAACTCCAGCAGTTCGACCACCTCTTCTGGATTATTGCGGATGGCTCCTATATAACACATGCCCAACCCCAACGATTCAGCCGCCAGGGCGGCATTCTGCATAAGCAGGGCGACATCGATTGCTGCAATCAGGAAGTTTTCCACATACTCACTCACCTGCTGGTAGCCGCGCATCTGACAAATGCGTTCAAGACGACTTAAATCGGCGCACCAGGTGATGAAGACCGGCGCTTGGTGGATATGGGCTTGATTCCCGCATAGCTCTGCCAGTCGGCTACGTGTCTTGGAGTCATTTACTGCTACCACGCTATAAGCCTGCAAGTTTGATGAGGTTGAAGCCCGCTGACCAGCGGAGACGATCATTTCAACCAGTTCGCGAGGTACAGGGTCGGATTTATAATGACGGATGGAGGCATGTTTGTAGACTTGATCAATGGTGGGAGTTTTCATTGGATTTATGCAAAGTAGAAATATTGGAAAGGTTAAAATTTATGAGGAGGCTGTCTGCCGGTTAATTAGGGAAATGTAGATCAGGTAACAAAGTATCTAATAAGATAATGCAGCGGTCAAGGGTTTTGGATAAGGATCGGAAGATAGATTTTTTCGTTACTCAGAACAGTTAATGTTCGGGTTATCTCCCTCATGTTTATATCGGGAATATCCCACCCCTTTTGATCGGCAATATCCTGGAACACTCTTCGAAAGATGAGCCTGGCTGATATAACGATATCACCACCGTTTGTTGGAAGGTTAAAGGAATAAGTAGATGTATGGCTACCCATTGCTGGTAGCCGATTATCACTTAAAATCGCGGTTTGTTTCCAATAACTAACTACAGGTGCCTCCCCGCTTTGAATATCGCGCAGCACTTTCGCATACACCACACCAGGGAGACCTGCCTGATACCCGCCCCACGAAGGCACTTCAGGGCCATCAACAAGGGTTAAAGGTCCTTCAAAATCATTATCTGCTGATACCACAAGTATCAGGTGTCGCCCTGGAAAATCCGTTGGGACGTGATGTCCTGCGCCTGTATTGGTAAGACTCACTGCCACATTCAGTTGGCCATAGGCTTGGTGAGATGACAGCGACATCGATATCGTATCTTGCAACAAATCCATATCAGTAGCCCCAAGCTGGAAGTGACCCGGAATCGTCTCCGCTGGATGCTGCAATCCCCCTGCCTCGGTTCTGGCAAATTGTGTATCACCACTGGGGGGCATATGACAATCCTGGCAGGTGATACCCGCATCAGAGTAGGGGCTTGCTAGCCACTCTTCATAGGATTCGTAGATCGGAGTACCCCAGAAGTCGAACTGGTGACATGGCGCGCAGTATTGACTCTCACTGATAAGTGGTAAGTAAGTGTCAGGGTCATGGATATCATCATATGGTCCGAAGAAAATATTGTCGCCAGGTGGTGGGCGCAATACCCTGGCGCTACGCACTCCCGGTGCATTCGGATAGACCGAGCCAGTTGCGGGGTTTAAATACACACCTCCCAATTTATGGCAGTAATCACAGTGAATACCGGTGGTGATAACCTGGCGCACATCATTCATATTTGTGCTCAGATAGCCATCAACTCCAGCCCCAGGTGCATGGCAATTAGCACAATTTCCGTCCGTACCCTCGAAATCGAGCTGATATCCCGGCTCGATCACTTCTGTTCCGCTCAAATTCGTGCCGTTATACAAACTGTAAAAACGCTCATTATTGACTGCCCCTCCGTGTGCGTTTTCTTCCCAGCGTGCTACGATACTTGGATGGCAGATACCACATGCGCCCTCGGATGTCCCTGATATCGGAGAGGTCCATTGGTAATCTGGGTGATCAGTGGTGTGGTATGCACGCAAGGTCATGGTAATACCTTCCACAGTGGGTGTCACAAAGGTGTGAGCGATATA
>DAOVXM010000277.1 GCA_030636125.1 Chloroflexota bacterium
AGGCATCACGGAATGGATGCCGGGTTGGCGAGCGCGCAACGGGCGGCGCAAGGGAGGCAATTTAGCCAACCTAGACCTGTGGAAGGGCCTGGATGATGCCATCCAACCTCACCAAACCGAATGGCACTGGGTGCGAGGACATGCTGATAACCGTGACAACCAACGCGTCGATCACCTGGTCAGACAAACGATCCGTAAAGGCAAATCAATATAATCCAATTACCAAATTAAAGAACTCCGGGAGTAAACTATGTCATCTTATAAATTTATCAAGACAGAAACACATGACCGCGTTGGTTTGGCGCGGATCAACCGCCCCAAGGCGCTTAATGCCTTAAATAGCGTTTTGGTCGGCGAATTGATGGACGCGCTAGTCGCTTTCGATAATGACCCGGCCATAGGGGCGATGGTCGTCACGGGTAACAAGCGAGCCTTTGCCGCCGGCGCTGACATCAAAGAGATGGCTGATGCTACTGCAGTGGAGATGCTCCAGCGTGATAATATTTCACGTTTCGATCGCATCAGGGAGATCAAAAAACCGGTTATTGCCGCTGTTTCCGGCTGGTGCTTGGGTGGCGGCAACGAACTGGCGTTGTCGTGTGACATGATCATCGCTTCTGAGACAGCTAGCTTTGGTCAACCAGAAATCAATCTCGGGGTAATCCCTGGCGCAGGTGGCACCCAACGCCTGGCAAAAGCAGTCGGCAAGGCAATCGCCATGGAAATGGTACTGAATAATCGCACATTAACTGCTGAAGAGGCGCTAAGCTTTGGTTTGATAAACCGGATAACCCCCGTAGATGGTTACCTGGAAGAGGCAATCAGCTTCGCTAATGAAATTGCCATCCGGGCGCCTGTGGCGCTCCGTCTTGGTAAAGAAGCCGTAAACTACGCATTTGAGTCGTTCTTGTCCAACGGGTTGGCTGAGGAACGACGCTCATTTTACTTCTTATTTGGTACCGCTGACCAAAAAGAGGGCATGGCAGCTTTTATTGAGAAACGCAAGCCAGAGTGGAAAGGAGAATAATCACTCTTCCAGAGCCGGTAATTCCACCCAAAAAGTTGATCCTTTCCCAAGTTGGGTGCTCACACCAATTTTCCCACCATGTGTCTCTGCAATCGACTTGGCAATGGCTAACCCCAGTCCACTCCCCTGCGGGGGGCCATAACGCGGCCGGGTAGCTTCAACGCGATAAAACCTTTCGAAAACACGCGGCAACTGTTCAGGGGCGATTCCATAACCTGTATCTTTCACTCTCACGCACACTGTACGCGCATGTTTCTCCGCGCTAACGGATAGTTCTACGCTGCCACCGCGTGGAGTATAATTAATAGCGTTATCCACCAGATTGTACAGCATTCGCCGCATTTGACCCTCAACTCCAAAAACACGGGGCAATCCAGACTCTACCCGTGCATCAATAGAGATCCCCGAACTTTCAGCGCGAGCTTTAAAAATCCCGTACACTTCTTGGATAATAATGCCCATATCAATTGGTTTACGCTCACCCGGCTCCAAACCAGCTTCAATACGTGAAAGATCCAACATATTATTAACCATACTACTTAACCGATCCACTTCACTTTCAATTTCGGAGAGAAATTGTTCGGTAACAGGCGGATCATCCAATGCGCCATTACGCAAGGCTTCAACACGCAGCTTTATCGAGGTGAGTGGCGTACGCAGTTCATGACTAGCATTGGCAACAAAACTGCGGAGCTCAATAACGTGGTCTTGAAGACGACCAGCCATATTATTAAAGGCTTGCGCCAGCCGACTTATCTCGTATATATCATTAGATGTATCAACTCGCGCACCCAAATCCCCCTGCGACAGGTTTTCAGCTGTTTGAGTCATATCTTTAATCGGACCCGCCAGGCTACGCGCTAAAAAGAAACCTACTGCACTCACGCAAAGGGCTACCAGTAAAGCGGTAGCGATTAATAAAGCCAAAGAATGCCGTGCTGATTCCATCGCAACATCCAGGGGAACATCAATTCGTAATACTCCAAACACATTACCACTCCGCTCAATCCGCACCGCTAAGAAGAATGTTTCGATACCCTGGGCGTTCAAGCGAATATATTCAGCTTCCCCCATTTCATCTTCAACAGCCTCCCATATCTCGGGAGCTGAACTTGGATCTGCCTGTGGAGGCAAGGTATCGCTACTATCAAGTACTGGTAAACCTGTCGGTAAATAAACCGTATAATGCACTTCCGGAACTTCTGCGAAAATGAGCGCAATGGCTTCCCTTACCTCTTCTTCGGAGCCGCCTCCTTCTAGAATATCTATAAGAGGTTGCTCCAAATAATTAGACGCCACGAACGCTATACTCTCGTAACGATGTTCTGCTTGTGTGCGCGCTGCGTTAAATAGGACAACGCCCGCGTAGATCGAAATGAGAGCAATGCTCACCAGAGCGACCAAAAGATGCGAAAGAATTAAGCGGGCTTGTATCGTTCGGGGAAAAATTGAGTTCATCCACATCTCCGCTGCGTAAAAATCGGCAGACAAGTATTAAAGATAGGACTTTCGCAGATCAGCGAGGGTAATTCCCAAAATGTGAGGGGGCAACTTACGATTGATGCAATTAGCCGATTGTCGCGATCATCTGGTCGTTTTTATGGCTAATTCTCGTCCAACAAACTTATTTGATCCAGTTTGTTAATCAAAATAACCACCCTGGAGACTATAATCTGAGCTATTTTACAGAAATGGTTTATTCCAACTCCTCGTGGCCAGCAAACCGGTATCCATGACCGCGTACGGTCTGGATGTACTTAGGGCTAGCCGGATCATCTTCTACTTTTAGACGCAACCAGCGCACATGTACATCAAGGGTGCGTGGATCGCCAATCCAATCATCACCCCATACCTCTGAGAGCAGCTCCTCGCGGCTCAAGGCACGACCTGCGTTTTTGATTAACGTGGTTAGCAGGTCGAATTCGCGAGCCGAAAGCTGCACTTCCTGTTCGTGTTTATAAACCCGGCGCGCCACTGGATCAAGACTCAAATCTCCCAATGTCACTGGTTGGAGTTGAGTAACCTGTCGATCTAATTCCACCCTGCGCAAGATAGACCTGATTCGAGCCAACAGTTCTCGAAAGGAAAACGGTTTCGCCAGGTAATCATCCGCACCTACCTCTAAACCTAATACACGGTCGATCTCTTCTCCGCGTGCAGTGAGCATAATCACCGGGGTGGCGCTTTCCTTGCGTAACCGTCGGCATACCTCCAACCCACTAATGGTGGGCAACATGATATCCAGCACAATTAAGTCTGGTTTGAAATCTTGCACTTCCTTCAACGCTTCTGGACCATCACCTACTGCTTTCACTTCAAAGCCCTCGCGTTGCAGGGAGTAAGTCAGCGAGTCTGTGATCAGGGGCTCATCATCTACGAGCAATATTCGGGCCACGATCCACCTCCCATCCATTCAAAGATAGTTACTTGTGCCCAGTTTATTGCAGTATAAGCTACTGCAACCGATGAAAATGTTAAGCTCTTTTTAAGCTTTACCATTTTATCGTCACGTTTTGGATTATCTGGCGACAAATATTATAGATTAATTCGGTGAAAATATGTGTGAATTCAAAAATTAATCCGATTTGCCCACTTTCCTGTACATTAACCATTCACATGTTTCTCAACAATTATTTGCACAACCCAAATCTTATCACATAAAACTGTTTTTTGATGGCACTTGCACGAATAATAACTTTCTGAGGAGATACTCAATAAAGCATCAACCAATTATTTCAGACACGACCTTCGCACAAAACAAATGACTTATTCATTAGAGGGGAGGCAATATCTCCAAAACCGTCTCGAGGACAAAATATACCCCAAAAAACTTTCGTTGACCCTGGCTTTCTACCCTTTTTTGGGGTTGTATCCGTTCGTACACCACATTATCACGGCTGCTCAGGTCGTTCTGCCCAAGACGGATGGAATGGCTTTCCGAGTTATTGTTACCAGCAGCTAATCCGAAGATTCGATTAAATTTATCAATTTACACGAGCACGCAGGCACTCTTAAAAAATGCATCACCTGCCACCTCACATACTCTGGTGGAAGAAGCTCCCGCCAATGAAGAATTTGGTTTAAAGCTTGTTCAATCTGAAAAAAAAGAAGTTCTCCAGCACTGTGATCCCGGCTGGAGAATTTAGACAATCAGGGAAGATTCAAATTTTGGTAATAATAACTTTCAAGTTTCCACTTCCCCATCTTCCTCAACCTGAGCCTCGCTCTCGTGTGCGTTAGTCAAGGCCACATCCACTTTATCTTCCATACGAATCTGGCCTCGTAAGAAAGCCCCCTCCTCCGTAGCGAAACCCGCTGTAACCACATCTCCCCATACCCGTCCGGTAGAGCGAATTTCCACCTTTTCAGCAGTGATATCACCCCGCACTGCTCCAGCAACAATCACCACTTTCGCCTGCAAGTGATCGCATGTCACCCGTCCCGTCTCACCAACCACCAGCAAGCCGCGTAATGAGATATCTCCTTCAAAAGCGCCCTCTATCCGGACACCACCACTACCACTCAAGTCACCCTTCCAGACCACACCCGGTCCCAGTACTGAGGTAACCCTCTCAGTTGGTGCCGGTTGAGTATCCGGTGAGGAAATCTCCTCACGTTTTCGAAACATAGAATCACCTGTATTTACAGTCAGCTATCAGGAAGCAGCAACCAATACTTTTACTCTACCGGCTCGGTTATACCCAAAATATTGTAACCAGAATCAACAAAAAGCACCT
>DAOVXM010000237.1 GCA_030636125.1 Chloroflexota bacterium
AAATTACTTAACAAGCATATTGGTCGTTTAACCTAATAACCTTCGGGGCAGGGTGAGAGACATATTTGATATATCTCAAGTCCCGACCGGCGGTAGAGCCCGCGAGCATCGTAAGCGATGCAGGATCCGGTGGAATTCCGGGGCCGACGGTATAGTCCGGATGAGAGAAGGTAAAGCACTATCTATTTGCTGTTTTTTAACAACAGTATGGGAATGTGCTTTGAATGAACCCAAGTTGGGTAACATTCTCACGTCAAAAGCCCCGAAAACCAGTTGGTTTTCGGGTTTTGTGCAAGTGGGAATCTCCCCGGCTGGCTGTGTTCGCATTTGCCCTGAAGTTCTATGCTTCTGGGCATTTTTTCTTGGATTTAGGTGAGCGTTAAGATGGATTTGACTCAGCGTGTAAAATTGGCTACCTCGCCTGTAACGGACTTGCATCGTATTGGCATCTATTTAGTGCCACTCTCGTTGGCGTTGGCGCTCTTCCTTTGGGAGCTGGCCACGCGCCTGACGGATTATCCGGCTTTTATTTTGCCCCCACCAGGCCTGGTTTGGGAGCGCTTTTCCCAAGTTATAAGGGACGGCAGTTTGCTCCGTCACGTTGTGGTTACGTTGAAGGAGGTCCTGGCGGGGCTAGCGCTGGGTGTCAGTGCTGCCACGGTTTTAGGATATTTATTAGCGAAATCGCGCACATTAGAACGACTACTATCACCTTATATTGTTGCCAGCCAGTCAGTGCCGGTGGTGGCTATTGCCCCTCTGCTCATTATCTGGTTTGGACCGGGACTATCATCGAAGGTGTTAATATGTGCCTTGATCGTTTTCTTCCCGGTTTTGGTCAACACCATTGTAGGGCTGCGTTCCGTGCCAGAGGAATTGCGTGATTTGATGCGCTCATTACAAGCCACCCGCTGGCAGACAATGAGGTATTTAGAAATCCCGGCCGCATTACCGGTTTTCCTGGGAGGCTTGCGTATTGGGGCGACCTTATCGGTGATCGGCGCCGTTGTGGGAGAATTTGTGGGCGCAGACCGGGGGTTGGGTTTTTTGGTCAACGTGGGACGCGGCCAGTATGATACCGCCTTGGTGTTTGTAGCCGTTTTTTCGCTGATCCTCATGGCGCTCACCTTGTACCTTTTGATGGTTTTGATAGAATCCAGGTTGCTTTCCTGGCAAAAACGCCCGGATCAGCTTCTTCAAAGAAGATAATCGTAACTGCTCAGACTTGGGCAGGGAGAGCACTTCTCGCCGCAGCCTGAACAGTTACCAATAATTAAGGAACTAAAAATATGATAAGACGAACCGCTCTACCAATTCTAATAATCCTGGTGCTGGTGTTGTCGGCATGTAGTAGTAATGAGACGGTCACTCAAGAAGCAGCTGTTGAACAGCCCACCGAACCATCCCTGGTTCACATCCGTTTACCGTTAGGCTACATTCCCAATATCCAGTTTTCACCTTTATATGTCGCTGTCGAGAAAGGTTACTTCACGGAGGAAGGGATTGAAATTGAGTTCGATTATAGCTTTGAAACAGATGGAGTAACCCTGGTAGGTGCAGACCAACTGCAATTTGCAGTGGTGTCCGGCGAACAGGTTCTCCTGGCACGTTCTCAAGACTTACCAGTTGTATATGTGATGGCCTGGTATCACGACTATCCGGTGGCTGTTGTGGCGAAGACCGATCAGGATATTCGCGCGCCAGAGGACCTGGCTGGGAAGGAAATCGGGTTGCCAGGTTTGTTCGGAGCTAACTATATCGGGCTGCGCGCCTTGCTAAACACTGCGGGCTTGGAAGAGAGCGACGTAAAATTAGCTTCGATCGGTTTCAACCAGGTTGAAGCATTGGCTACAGATCAAGAGCAGGCTGTTGTGGGGTATGTTGCTAATGAGCCGATCCAACTTCGCAACCAAGGTTACGATGTGGATGTGATTCGGGTGGCAGACTATGTGGAACTTGCCTCCAACGGTTTGATCACTAACGAGAAAACCACCCTCGAGAAGCCAGAATTGGTGCGGGGCATGGTGCGGGCGACGCTGCGCGGCATCGCTGACACCATCGCCAATCCAGACGAAGCCTACGATATCAGTGTAAAGTATGTTGAGGGATTAGCCCAGTTAGATCGCGAGGTGCAAATGGAAATCTTGAATACATCGATCACGTTCTGGGCCTCTGAAACATTGGGTTTGTCAGACATGGTGGCTTGGGAGAACATGCAAGAGGTGCTTTTAGACATGGAACTACTCAGTGAGCGACTTGATCTGAGCAAAGCTTATACCAATGAATTTGTCGATCAGTAAATTCATCGGCTGATAAAGGCTTTTCCGGCAATTGTGTGATTGGCAATTGGCTAGTGTTGCGCCATTATTACCGAGCTATCGAGTCACTTTCGCCGCGCAACACTGGTAGTAAGGTCGACCGGAAAATCGAGTACCCCCGCAATCATGTGATTTAACGGTGTGTGAAACCGCTATGTGTGCAAACGGTGTCGAGCCTATTCTCGTTGTTAGTAACCTGGATGCGGTCTTTCCGAATGGTGATGGTGGCCTGCGGGCTCTAGAGGGCATATCCTTTTCGGTAGAGCCGCAAGAGTTTCTTTGCGTGCTGGGCCCATCCGGGTGTGGTAAGAGCACCTTGTTGCGCATCCTGGCTGGTTTGCTCTCTCCAACTAGAGGTGAGGTGTTCTACCAGGGCGAGCGCTTAAACGGGCCACGCCGGGGTATGGGATTCGTGTTCCAGAAAGCCAACCTGATGCCCTGGCGCAGTGTATTGGGTAATATCACCCTGCCCCTGGAACTGCAACATGTACCCCGAGATATTGACCTGGAGCGCGCTCATGAGCTGGTAGACCTGGTTGGCCTGGGTGGCTTTGAAGACAGCCTGCCGGGAGACCTGTCCGGAGGGATGGCTCAACGGGTAGCCATAGCGCGTGCCTTGGTGCATGACCCTGATGTCTTGCTCTTGGATGAACCCTTCGGTGGATTGGATGCGTTGACGCGCGAACGTATGGGCGAGGAATTGCTGCGTATCTGGCAGGCGCGACGCAAGACTGTCGTCATGGTCACCCATTCGATTACCGAGGCGCTTTTCCTGGCTGATCGGGTTTTGGTGCTGAGCCCCCGTCCAGGAAGGTTGCGCTTGGACCTCCGCGTGGATTTGCCGCGACCGCGCCTTGATGAAATGCGCTATACAGTTTCCTTTGGGGATTTAGCGAGTAAGGTGCGGGCAAAGATTGGTTAGTTTATTATCCTGGTTGCTTGGAGGATATTTCCGGACCCTGGAATTACCAGATTGAATGGGCTGGCGAATTTAAGAATACCATTAGACGTTGGAATATTATCTTCCGCTTGATTTTTTTACATGGTAATATGTGGGTGATTGGCGGAAAATATTCAGGAATGGAATCGATGAAAAAGCGGCCCATCACTTTCGCAAATATCAAGGAAGAGGTCAATTTAATATTTAACTTCATCCAGGCATTTGCCTTGCCTATGTTTTTATCACATAGGTGAATGGTCCCCTGATTGTTTATCCACTCTTTATAAAAGGAAACCCGATATATGCGGAAATGGACTTCGGTATTTTTATTGGTTTTTGCGATAGCACTCGTTCGCATACTGCCCTCCACGGTTTTTGCCCAGGATGAGGTAACGCTCAGCTACCTGGAAGTGGATTTATGGCCTGAATATGACAGCCCGGAGGTGCTGGTGATATACCGCATCACACTGCCTCCAACTGTATCATTGCCGGTGGACTTGACCTTCCGCATACCGGCTGCTGCAGGTGAGCCCAGCGCGGTGGCTGGCCGGGGCATCTCTGCCGAAGGGGAAGCCGGCTTATTCACCATCCCATATGAGCATCAGGTCGATGGAGAATGGGGGTTGGTTACATTAACGGCGACGATGCCCGAGCTCCAACTCGAATACTATGACCCGGGGCTGGTTAAACAAGGAACAGCGCGGCAATATGACTTCCAGTGGCCTGGGGATTACGAAGTCGACACGCTGACGATCCAGGTGCAGCAACCGAGGGACGCCACAGGCATGTCCATCTCGCCGGCCTCAGGAAATGGAGTGCCGGGAGAAGATGGGCTGATTTACTATAACAAGCAGGTTGGATCGTTGCTTGCTGGACAGGGATTTCAGCTAGCGGTTAACTACCAGAAGGATTCTGATTCGCTGACCGCTTCCAGCCTGCAAATTCAACCCAGCGCTCCAATGACGAGCGTGCCAACCACTCAAACTAGCTTGCTGGCTGTCTTGCCCTGGGTTCTGGGTGTTTTTGGAGTTGTGTTGATCGTAGGCGGTGGGGTCTGGTACTGGCAGTCGGGTAAGGGAAACGAGTCGCGCTCGAAACCCCGGCGCAGGCGCAAGTCCTCGGTCCAAAGTCAAAGTGAGGCCGCCCCTGCGGAAGGTCATATATACTGCCACCAATGTGGAAAACGTGCAGCTGGAAAGGATCGTTTCTGCCGCACCTGTGGCACACGGCTGCGCGCCGAAAACACCTAAAACGGTAGGCATAATTATTGATAATGTTTGAGAATCTAAAGGCCAGGCAGATTTGCCTGGCCTTTGGCGTTCTATATGAGTTAGGATAGCCGCTAAGCGGGGTACCTAACCAGGGGGGTTGACGATGGGATTACGGTCGCGTCATGCCACCCGCCGCGCCCAAGTCGTCGAGACTATGGCAACGTTGACCATAATCAGGGATAGCTCAGCTAATAAGCCGGAGCCTTATTCGATCTATAAGGATAGGTATTTGACTTCTAGTAATTATTGCACACATAAAAACTGCTGTGCAAGCTCCAATACAGGAACTCGCACAGCAGAATTGGATTAATTCGCGGTTACCTAAGTAACCAGAATCATCAGCCTCTTTTACTGCAGTGCTTCCAAGCCCGCTTCGATCAGGGCTTTGGTGTAGGCCGGATTGTGGACGCCCAAGCTCTTGTCCTCATGGGCGATGTAGATCCAGTTCCAGAGGGCATAAGCTTCGGGCGCGGGAATAGCCGCAACCGCCGGATGGCCTTCTTCATCAAGCCAGCCCTTGGCGAGCAGCGCCTGTTCCAATTGATCTAGTCCTTCTTGGACATCGGTCTG
>DAOVXM010000424.1 GCA_030636125.1 Chloroflexota bacterium
CCATTAAGTGCCCTCTGGTATATGGTAAGCGATTGAGGAACAGAAAGACGCGTTGGCCGCGAAGGACGATCAGGTCTTCGGGGCCGTCGGGCCGGGCCATTTCAATGCAGAAAGGGCATCCTTTCTCATTTTTATTGGATTGAATGTATTCCATGCGCCAGGGAGACCATATATATTTCAAAACCTTGGCTCCGTTTCAACCGTAAACAGTTACACGGTGAGTGAACTACGGAATTGAGGAAGATCTTCGTGTCATATTTTACTTGTAGCTTCTGAAGTATTGTAGCAAAGAATCTAAATCCACGGTATATGCAAATACGCATATATTATGGTAGAAAATCGTTACCTATTTATATTCAATAGTTGACAGTCTAAGTGAAGGGGAGTATCCTCTTTTCGCTATTCGTCTATCAGCAATCGCCGTTAATCCATGAGTCAACTCCCTTTATTCGAACCCCCGACCTGGACTGTCACCGATTTGACGGGTTACTTACGCGAGTTGATAGAAAGTGATCTTAACCTTCAGGATGTGTGGGTGTTGGGAGAAGTCTCAAACCTATCACGTCCATCCTCGGGACATATATATTTCACCTTGAAGGATGTAAATGCTTCTTTACGATGTGTGATATGGCGCAACGCGGTAACCCGCCAGGGATTTATACCTCGAGATGGTGATGCTATTGAAGTGCATGGGGGTATAGGTGTTTATGAGGCCTCCGGGCAATACCAACTTTACGCGGACTTGATCCGTCCTGCCGGCGAAGGTGAGCTATACCAGGAATTCCTGCTTTTGAAGGCGCGCTTGGAAGCTGAAGGCTTGTTCGACCCCGATCGGAAGCGGCCAATTCCCAAATGGCCGCGTCGTATTGGAATTGTCACCTCAGCTACTGGCGCTGCTTTGCGAGATATGCTGGATACACTACGACGGCGATACCCGGTGGTAGAAGTCATCTTGGCTCCAACACCCGTCCAGGGGAAAGAAGCACCTCCCGGGATTGTAGCAGCCTTGGAGCACCTGAACCGGATCGTTACCCCAGATATAATTTTGCTGGGGCGAGGCGGCGGGTCAATAGAAGATTTGTGGGCTTTCAACGATGAGCGGGTGGCACGGGCTATTGTCACATCGAACGCACCCGTGATCACAGGCGTGGGTCATGAAACTGATTTCACCATTGCCGATTTCGCAGCCGACCTGCGTGCGCCAACACCTACTGCGGCGGCGGAATTAGCTACACCGAATCGCACCGACTTACTGGCTTCAATAGTCGACTCAATTCAGCGCTTGGAACGCTCGATGCCAACAGTGATGAGCACCCACCGCTGGGAACTGAGCGAGTTGGTGAGTAGCCTCCGGCTGCATTCCCCACGTGGCCGGGTGCGAAACGACCGGCAGCGCCTGGATGAACTGCAGCACCGGGAGGGGGTAGCTATCGAACATCGCCTGAAAATTCACCGGGAGCGTTTATTTGGATCTGAACAGCGTCTATTATCTCTGAACCCAATCTCGATATTGGAACGTGGTTTTGCGGTTGTATCGCATCCTGATGGGCGATTAGTTCGTGGAGTCGAACAAGTAAAACCAGGCGACCCCCTGAATGTGCTGGTTAGCAATGGGGATTTCGACGTACAGGTCAGTGGATCAAGCGAAGGATAGTCTCAGAGAGTGTATGCAACCAATATCTCTTACACCAGAGCAGACCCAAGAGCTTGTTGGATTTGCGGAATTAGAAAACGAAAAGCTGCGCGCAGCGGGTGCTGAGAGTGCAGAACAGGCCTTTGGGCTGGGTTGTGGTCTTGGTCTTGTACCAACTGTTATCATTATCATCGTATTGTTTGTCCTCAAGGTGATCAATTTTATCCTGGCAATTGTTCTTCTAGGGATGGGGTTGTTAGCGGTGGTTGGAATAGGCATGCTGCTGGCCTCTCGTGCCCGGGTAAACGCAGCAAGCAGGACTTACCAGACCAGCGTGGAGCCAGAAATTCTCCAGTACCTTGATGAGCATGATTTGACCCGTCAACAGTTTGGGGTTATTGTGCAAGAGCAGTTACCGGAAAATGCACCCTTACGAGTCCATCTTGACCAGGTTGGAACAATTAATTTTACACAGGAGTAAAAAGTGGCTAACTCTGAATATGAATCTTCCCCAGATCAACCCCCGGTCGAAGAGTTGTCCTTTGAGCAGGCGTTCTCAGAGCTTGAAGAGCTCGTGACGGCTTTAGAGACTGGTGAACAGGATTTAGATGGATCTGTGGCTTTGTTTGAACGTGGCCAGGCTCTAGCCAATTACTGTGCTGATTTATTGGATCAGGCAGATTTAAAGATCCAGCAGCTCTCCGGTGAAGAGTTGCTGGACTTTACTCCTGAAGAGTGAAGTAACAGTTTGGTTTTTGCTCTTAAATTTTTATTCTTCCCTGGATAGCTTTTGTTAGCGATCGAGCCTCCTTTACTCTCAATACCAGCATTGCCAGGGCATAAAGCGTAGCTCCAATAACTATGCCCCCAATAACAACCTGCCAATCTGGCAGGTTTGTCGTTTGGCGCAACCAGAACCACAACCCTATTGACATAACAGCCGTTCCTGCAACAGCCTGAAAACCTCCCACTAGGAGGCTCTTTCCCTCGATCCCGTTGAGCCGGCCTCTCATCAGGTAAAGCAGCCCCAACATTTCCAAAGCAGTTGCTAGAGAGTTTGCCAGGGCGAGCCCACCGTGAGGCAACCAGCCAATACGAAAGAACAGAGCCGAAAATGCGTAGCTAAAAACCACGTTTAGGCTCATCGCTGCAATACCTACGAAAACTGGTGTTTTCGTGTCGTGCAGGGCATAGAAAGCTCGTGAGACGATCTCAACCACAGAATGTCCCACGAGACCGACTGCATACCACAATAAAGCCCAGGCAACCAGCTCTGTGGAACGACTGTCAAATTCTCCCCGCTGGTAGAGTAAAACGATGAGCGGTTTTCGCAGCAATATCAAGCCCAGAGAGGCTGGCAATGATAGTAACAAGACTCCCCGCAGGCTGCTGGCTAAAGAGTGCCGCATTTCATTTAATTTGCCGAGAGCGTATTGAGCTGAGAATGTCGGCATAGCCGCAATAGCGATAGATTGTGCGATGGCCGCCTGCGGCATCAACATTAACGCGAATGCAATTACAATTCCGGTTACGCTGCCTTCAGGGTGTTGGGATGCTAGTCGGATGTTGATCCAGAAATTTAATTGCACCACAGCCACGCCCAGCAGGCGAGGACCCATCAATCTCGCCACCTCGTGGACGGAAGGTGTTTTAAGACCCAGCGTGGGTGTATAACGTGCTCCAAGGCGTATTAGGCTTGGGACTTGCAGCAATAAATGCAGGCTTGCGCCGATCAAAACACCCCAAGCTAGACCGATAATGCCCATGCTGGGTGAAAGCACCAGCACACCAAAGATCATCCCAATCTGGTACATCGATGGCGCCAAGGCTGGGACGAAGAATTTATGGTAGGAATTTAAGATCCCCATTACCAAGCCGCTGAGGGCGAAAATTGCCGCGGAAGGGAGCATAAGCCTAACCAGATCTATCGTCAGCGCTTCTTTAGCAGG
>DAOVXM010000082.1 GCA_030636125.1 Chloroflexota bacterium
CGGTGTGGGTTGTTGGTAAGCCACTGCCAGTTCCATCGCCTTGATCAACATTGGTTGCACATCCGGTCGTGTATATAGATAGAGCAAATTGGCATACAGATTCTCGATCCCAGTGGGCTGAACGGTGGCGTAAATAACCGAGTTGAAAGTGTTGGGTACGTCCATGACATAAACCGACGGGAAGATGGTGCTGATCGTTCCCACCAGCCCATCGATCAATCGCCGATCATTGGGTGCACGCCCCACATTTATCACCATCACGCCATCGTCTGTCAGCCGTTCGCGAACAATCTCGAAAAATTCACGCGTCGTCAGGTGCCATGGGATATAGGGTGGACGGTAGGCGTCGATACCAATGATTGAATAATGGCCCTTACTGCGCTCCAACCCCCAACGTCCATCCATCGCAATGGCGTTCAAATTGGGTTGGTTCATATCGAAATATTCCCGTCCCACTTCAATGATCCTCGGGTCGATTTCAAACCCATCAATTGGAATGGGTCCGAATACCTCCGAAGCCTGCCTGGCAGTAGTACCTGCCGCCAGCCCGATAATCGCCATACTCTCGACATTCTCTGGATCATATTCTGGCGTGTTAAAAAATGGCGCAACCAGGAACTGCTTCCAAGGGCCATCATAATCAAGCTGAGTTGGGTGCCACATCGAGTGGACACCTTGCCCCTCATTTAACCGCAAAAAACGGTAGCCGTCATCTTCCAAGACCTGAATGTAATTGTAAGACGACTCAGACTCATATATCTGTCCCTGGGTCTTTTTGATCGTCCCTCCGCCTATCAGTATCGCCAATAAAATTAATGCTACCGGCATCCAGGCCAATCGCAAAGCCACTTGCCATCCACTCTCACGCCACAATCCGTAGAGCGCGATCAGCAATAAGAAAATGCTAAAACCTAAAAATGTACGCGTGGTTCCAATCAATGGGATTAATACCAGGACAGGTAAAAATGTTCCGATAAAGGAGCCCAATGTTGAAATTGCATAGACTTGCCCGGAGACGCGCCCCGCTTCAGCAGAATCCCGTATAGCTAAGCGAATGGCAAAAGGCGAGATCATCCCTAACAGGGTGACTGGGATGATGAATAAGATCAGAACTACGCTAAATGAACCAAATAACACCCCCAGAGCCAATTGATCGAAGGCGTCTGCTGCCAGTCGCAGCACTGGTCGAGCGATCAAGGGCACAAGTCCTGCCGTAAAAGCCGCCCAGGCCAACACGGTATACATCGTTTTGGCATGAGGAGAACGATCAGCAACATAACCACCGATTAAGTAACCTGCCGTCAGGTAGATTAAGATCAACCCGATAATGCTGGCCCACACCAGGTTGCTGGTACCAAATACGCTCCCCAATAACCGTGCAGCCGAGAGTTCAATCGCTAGCACGGTCATTCCGGATGTGAATACGGTGATGTACAAATATCGTCGATCCATCCAGGCTCCTTATGATAGCTGGCATTATATCTCAGATTAATACCCACTAAGATACCTTATCACGCTCATTGCCCACCTATCCAGCCAAGCGTATAATATGCTCGTTTGGTACAATTGTCACTTAATCCTTATCTACCTGTGCACTTAAGTCCTATCCATAGGAGCTTCAATGACTAAAAAAATAACCGGTGCCAACATCCGACAGGATTTTATTGATTTCTTCGAAGAACAAGGACATACCTTTGTACCTTCATCCTCTCTAGTCCCAGGTGGTGACAGCACGTTGCTATTTACCAACGCCGGGATGGTGCAGTTCAAAGATGTCTTTTTAGGCACGGATAAACGGCCGTATACGCGAGCAACCAACTCTCAAAAATGCATGCGCGTTGCCGGGAAACACAACGATCTGGACGATGTTGGACGTGACGACACTCATCACACTTTCTTTGAGATGCTCGGTAACTGGTCCTTTGGCGATTACTACAAGAAAGAAGCCATCTCCTGGGCCTGGCAGCTCCTAACTGAAGTTTGGGCTTTGCCTAAGGAGAGCTTGTGGGCAACTTGCTTTCGTGATGACCAGGGTGATATACCCGCCGATGATGAGGCAGCCGAAGAATGGCGCCGACAGCCCGGAATGATTCCATCCCACATTCTCTTTTTTGGGCGGGAGGAAAACTACTGGGAAATGGCTGACACTGGACCTAGCGGACCCTGTAGCGAGATCCATATTGACCGCGGTCCAAAGTACTGTGAAATGGCGGATGTCCCTGGTCACGAATGCCGGGTAAATGGGGAGTGCCAGCGTTTCCTGGAGCTTTGGAATCTGGTTTTTATCCAATATGACCGCCTCAGTCCCACAGAACTCGTGCCCTTACCTGCCAAACACGTGGATACCGGATTAGGTCTCGAGCGTATTGTCTCTGTGCTACAAGGCGTCGATTCAAATTACAAGACCGACCTGTTAAGCCCGATGATGGACACCGTCCAGCGCCTTACAGGAGACACAGACGAAGAGCGCCTTTCCAACCTCACACCGTACCGGGTCATCGCGGATCACGCGCGCGCCGCTACCTTCTTGATTGCGGATGGCGTTGTCCCAGGTAATATCGGTCGCAACTATGTTTGCCGCATGATCATCCGCCGCGCGGCACGTTTCGGGAACCTTATCGGTCTGGATGAGCCATTCCTGGCTACTGTGGCTGAAGCTGTGATCGACAACTATGGAGACTTTTACCCAGAACTGGTACGCCATCAAAAAGCAATATTGGATAATATCACTCGTGAGGAAGAACGCTTCAAACGCACTCTCGAAGCCGGCTTATCAAAACTTGACATCCTATTTGAGAAGCTTCAAGCCAATGGAGATCGCCTCCTGGCTGGTGAGAAAGCATTCGACCTTTACGCCACATATGGATTACCGCTGGAAATCACGCGTGACATCGCTCGTGAACACGCTCTAGATGTTGATGAACAAGGCTTTCGCCAGTCGATGGAAACACACCGCTTGGCTTCCGGTGCTGGGGAAGTATTCGGCACTATGGGTGCCGAAGGTACCCAGATCTATCATAAAGTATTAGAAAACTTACAAAACCAGGAATTACTTGGTGCTGAGGGGGTCATTTACGATCCCTACAGCAGAATCGAGATCGATGGACCCATTCTATCTTTGATCAAAGATGGAAAACCCGTCGAGCGAGTATATTCTGGTGATGCCGTAGAGGTAATTATTCCTGAGACCTGCTTTTATATTGAAGCAGGAGGACAAGTCTCCGACACTGGTACTATCCTCTCTATTGCTGAGCCCCACTGGCAAATCCGTGTGGAGGATACACGCAAACCCATCGCCGGGATAATCGTCCACATCGGCGAGGTATTAGAGGGTACACCACAAATTGGTGACTTGGCAATAGCTAGAGTAGAAACCCAACGGCGTCATGACATCATGCGTAATCACACAGCGACCCATCTGCTGCATCACGAACTGCGTTCCGTATTAGGTGAACATGCACGCCAGGCTGGTTCTTTAGTGGCCCCGGATCGCTTGCGCTTTGATTTCACGCACCATGAAGCACTCACATTTGAACAGCTGGAACACATTGAAGCGGGTGTCAACCGTCATATCCTTGATAACTATCAGCTGAACATAAACTATAAACCTCTGCAACAAGCCATCGCGGAAGGTGCCACTGCCTTGTTTGGCGAAAAATATGCCGATACTGTGCGTAATATCACCATCGGGGATCCAGATCCCTTATCAAACGAGCTCTGTGGTGGTACTCATGTCAAAGAAACCGGTGATATTGGTGTATTCCTTATCACCAGCGAAGGAAGTGCTGCTGCTGGCATCCGTCGAATCGAAGCGGTGACCGGTCGCGGGGCTTACGATTTGATCCAGCAGCGTTTCGCGGCTCTCCGTGAAACTGCTCACTTGATCGGCATATCCCTGGAGCGAGTACCAGAAAAGGCTCAGAGTCTTATAGATGAGCTAACCAATGCCCGTAAGCGTATCATCACCCTAAGAGAGGATATGGTTTCTCTTGAGTTTACCCGCGTAATGGACGATACTATCTCGGCTGCCGGGGTTAACGTACTCACCGCCATTCTCACGGAAGCTACTGCGGAAACAATGCGCCAGATGATCGATCGCGCTCGTCAAAATCGCCCAACAAACACTGTCGCCGTCTTAGGTAGCGTTATTGAAAATCGCCCGATTGTGGTTGCAGCAGTCACCCAAGACTTAACGGATCGAGGTCTTCACGCCGGAGAATTGGTTAAATACGTAGCCAAAACCCTTGGGGGGGGTGGAGGCGGAAAAGCAACCATTGCTCAAGCTGGTGGGATAGACGCCAGTAAATTAGCGCAAGCCCTGGATAGCGTCCCAGGTTGGGTGGAGAGTAAACTTACTAATCCAGATAAATAATTACGAGATGCAGGCGCGCCTATGCTTTTTGTAGTCGGGTTATCAAACTATCCATAAATAAATTTTCATTCTGCCCACATCCATTATTCAATTCTATTCAATTATATGACGCGGATTAAATTCATTCCTTGGCATCCATTATTATTTGCTGCCTTTCCAATAATTTCTTTACTGGCGCATAACTTCGCCGAAATTCAGGCAACCGATATCCTACGTTCATTATTTGTATTGGTGTTAATGACAACACTACTTGTGTTTCTCCTGAATTTATTCTTCAATAATTGGCACAAAGCGGCGCTCGTTGTCACACTTGCATTGATATTATTCTTCTCATATGGCCATGCATACAATTATCTTAAACAAATAAATCTCTTAGCCATAGGGCGTCACCGTTTATTAGCTCCAGTATGGTTGGTGATTTTCGGAACTACAACCTGGTGGGCAATTAAAACAAAGCGCGACCTCAAGATATTCACAAATGTTTTAAATATTATCGTCCTAGTTGCGTTAATAATACCTACAACCCAAATCTATATGTCCTATAGAGAAAATATTCAAAAAGCCCTAGTTGACAAATCAGAACCTTCTATACAATTGCGAGTAAATGAAGGAGAAACCCCACCTGATATCTACTATATCGTTCTGGATGCCTATGCGCGTGATGATGTGCTCCTGGAATTGTTCGATTATGATAATACAGCTTTCTTAAATGAATTGACGGAGATTGGCTTTTATGTCGCATATTGCAGTCAGAGCAATTATGCACAGACTCGGCTCTCACTGGCTACAACATTAAACTCAAATTATATTGAGGAGTTGGACCCCAAATATTCAGGCGAGGTTAGATCTCGTGCTGGAATGTCGAGCTTCATTAAATCTAGTGCTACTCGCCAGCTTCTAGAGGATCTTGGTTACACTACCGTCGCTTATGAAACTGGCTTCAAATGGACAGAGATTGGTGATGCAGATATGTATCTTTCTCCAAATTCTATTGCTGGCAGTTTTTTAGATACTACTGGAGGGATAAATAAATTCGAAGCGATGTTGATTTCTACTTCCGGTGGTCGTTTTATATTTGACGTTGCCGCATTACTACCAAATT
This sequence comes from Chloroflexota bacterium, assembly GCA_030636125.1. Next base: position 5,475 of record DAOVXM010000082.1, read on the forward strand.
ATATTCAACAGAAGTTAAATTATCCAAACCAGATACATCGTGAAAGAGTTTTATTCGCACTCGATAATCTCGAAAAGTTACCCACAATTCCAGGTCCAAAATTTGTCTTTGCTCACATTGTATCCCCCCACCCACCTTATGTGTTTGGTCCAAATGGTCAGATTGTAGAAAAAGTAGACAACGAGATGGGTGGATACCGAGATCAAATCATTTATCTGAATTCACGGTTAATACCTCTGCTCAAGAAGATTATTACAAACTCAGATATTGCACCAATCATAATTATCCAAGGAGATCATGGAGCTGTTAATACCGTAAAGGAAGAAAGAATGGCTATCCTTAACGCTTATTTCTTACCTAATGGAGGAAATAACCTGTTATATGAACAAATCACTCCTGTTAACACATTTAGGATAATTTTTAACCACTACTTTGACACAAACTTAGAAATCCTTGATGACACAAGCTACTACTCTGGATATTACAAACCATATATTTATACAATCATGCCAGACTCCCGTCCTGAATGCAGTCAATAAATTGGAATGAGATGGATGAGTGGGTTATGACGAACGAATGCTTGCTAGAAGCCACTCTACAAGTACCTGCCCAAGACAAGTCATAATGAGCGAATGGAATGATTTACTGTGTTTGGACGTATGTAATAATATATAATTATCTGGTTAGAGATCTGACCATTTGTAAGCAATCTACGTATAAAGACAGATGTTTTATTATAGGTATAATTTCCTATTGGCAAATCAGCATTTAATTTATGAACAACCAATTCACTCATAGTCGATATTTCCCTATCGCCCTTTTTGCCCTTTGCCTGGTCAGTTTCGGGGTATTAATTCCTTGGTTGGGATTCTACTGGGATGATTGGCCATCAATCTGGTATCTTCACTTTCTCGGACCTGCAGGATTTGTTGACGTTTTCGCGATTGATCGTCCTTTGCTAGGACGCCTATTTTGGTTGACTACATCTGTACTTGGAGAATCAATGCTAGCCTGGCAGCTTTTCGGTTTTACTGCCCGTTGGCTCAGCAGCCTTGCTCTCTGGTGGACTTTGCGCTCCGTATGGCCCAAGCATACTCGGGAAGTCACTTGGGTTGTTATCCTTTTCGCGATCTACCCGGGTTTTAGCCAGCAATTCATCTCTGTTACGTATAGTCATGTTTTCTTAATTCAAGCTGCCTTCTTCGTTTCATTGGGGACAATGATCTGGGCTATTCGCAAACCACGCTGGTATTGGCTTTTAACCATATGCTCCATCATCCTCGCCGCCTATGCTATGTTCTCTTTAGAGTACTACTTTGGACTTGAATTATTACGTCCGGTACTCCTCTGGATTGTCTTAGGTGAGCAGGTTAAGGATAGGCGAAAACGATTATCGCGAAGCTTCGTTTACTGGATACCATACCTGTTAATCATGCTGGTCTTTTTAATTTGGCGTATCTTTATCCAGGAGACTCCCCGAGGCGAAGTCCAGATTTTCACTAAGTTACAAGCCAATCCAATAGCAGGATTAATAGACCTATTCCAGGAGGTTGGGACGGATATGGTTCAGGCGAGTGTGATCGCCTGGGGACAAACGCTGGACTTCCTCAACTTGAAAAACTTTGGGCTATTACCGACTTTACTATATGTCGTTGTGGTTATGGCGGTTGCAGCAGTGGCAATTTTTTATCTCTATAACTACCTGAAAGACGACTCACAAAAGTCTCCAGAAACTGCCCACCGAAGTAACTGGGCTTGGCCAGCTATACTAATTGGAATATACGCATTATTTATCGGAGGTTGGCCGTTCTGGAGTACAAACCTACCCATCGAGCTTCGTTTTCCTTGGGATCGCTTTACCATACCGTTAATGTTCGGCGCAAGCCTGCTTCTCGTTGGTTTTATTGAGCTGGTTTTCAAATCACACCTTCTCAAGGTGGTTATCCTTGGTGTCCTGGTAGCGCTCGCCGTCGGACTCCATTATCAGAACGCCAATTTGTACCGGAGGGAATGGAATTCTCAAAAAGCTTTCTTCTGGCAGCTTTCATGGAGGGCACCCAAGATACAACCCGGCACGATGATCCTGAGTTCCGAATTACCATTCATCCACTTTAGCGACAATTCGCTCACCGCACCATTAAACTGGACTTATGTACCTGATGAAGTCCAAACCCCCATGCCATATCTTCTTTACGCCATTGAATCCAGGCTGGGTAACGAACTCCAAGATTTCTCGATGAATCAGCAAGTTGATGAACCATATCGGGCGACTTACTTCACCGGATCGACATCGCAAGCTCTAGTCCTCTATCATGCGCCTCCAGGATGTGTTAAGATACTTGATCCTGATAAAGACGCACGGCTGCCACAAAAACCAAAGTATATGTCTGAAGCTATGGCTCTCTCAGACCTGAGTTTAATCTCCGATACCAGCGTTCCTGCGCACCCCCCGCTTAAGATATTTGGTTCCGAACCGGAGCATGATTGGTGTTATTATTTTGAGAAAGCTGAGTTAGCTCGCCAATATGAAGATTGGGCGAAAGTTGTTGAGCTAGGTGAACAAGTCCGACAGCTTGATACCAGACTGTATGAAGTCAATGCCCCTGAATTGCTCCCCTATATTGAAGGTTATGCACATCTTGGCAAATGGGATAAATCCTATCAATTAACCAGCGAAGCATATCAACTCACCTTTCGGATGGAGCGTATTCTTTGCTCAACCTGGTCACGCATCTTGCAAAACACACCCTCTAGCCCAGAAAGGCAGTCCATAACAGAAAATCTCGAGCAAGAATTAGAATGCGATCTGCGATAAATTGATATGGAAACATCCTTAATAACCAACAGCCTATCCATTGTCGTTCCTGTGTTCAACAGTGAAGATAGCTTAGGAACACTGATAGAAGAACTAAAAACCGTTTTACCTTCCCTGACACCAGATTATGAAGTCATCCTGGTCAACGACGGAAGCCGGGATAGGAGCTGGGAA
>DAOVXM010000055.1 GCA_030636125.1 Chloroflexota bacterium
CGGTCGAAGGAGTGCTTGGCTCACTTCTGCCGTGCCCGGTAATTCTACTCACACCACAAGGGCGTATCTTCACCCAGTCAATTGCCCAGGAGCTATCCCAACATTCGCGCCTGGCATTATTGTGTGGGCGTTATGAAGGGATAGATGAACGCGTACGTAAATACCTGGTTACAGACGAGATTTCAATCGGGGATTTTGTGCTTACAGGTGGCGAGTTACCTGCGTTAATATTGATTGATGCAGTAACGCGCTTGCTGCCAGGCGCTTTAGGTGATCCTGAAGGCGCCTGGGATGATTCCTACGCATCTGGATTACTCGAATACCCACATTACACACGCCCGGCAGAATTTCGCGGATGGCGTGTGCCTGAGGTATTGGTCTCAGGTGACCACGCGCGTATTGCCCGTTGGCGGCGTGAGCAAGCATTGTTGCGAACCTGGCAACGCCGACCTGATTTGTTAGCCCTCGCACCTCTTACAGATGCAGATCGTAAATTCCTGGCGAAACTGGAAACAGATGATCTGCATGATGAAAATTAGAGCTGGCATCGATATTTCACACTCCCAGTTAAATGATTTGCCCTAGGATGGGGTGCTTGGGAGCCAGGGGAGAAAGCAGCAGAGCTGCCTGCCTTTTGTTAACCTATTATCAGAAAACCCTGGCATGCTGGGGCGTTTTCTTGACGTTATAACTCCGCCGTGGTATCATCGCATTCGTCTCGTTAGCACTCTCTTTCAGAGAGTGCTAAATTGGATAAGGAGACTTATGGGAAATCTTACGGAACGGCAAAAATTAATCTTGGCTTTGGTGATCCGCGATTATATCGAGGAAACTAAACCGGTGGGCTCTGTGCGTTTGGTTAAGCATTATGGGTTGGGTTTTAGTTCAGCCACAGTGCGTAACGAAATGATGGCCCTCACTGAGAAAGGTTATTTGCGACAGCCGTACACTTCCGCTGGCCGTGTACCCACCGAAGAAGGCTATCGGTATTTTGTGCGCCAGTTGATGGGCAATACTGATTTGCCGACGATGACCAAGCGGACAATTGCACACCAGTTCCATCAGGCGGGTTTAGATGTGGATCAATGGATGCGCCTGGCAGCTTCCGTTTTAGCTCGCCATTCTCAAGCTGCATCGTTAGTGACTGCCCCGCACGCTGAAACCGCTCGCTTCAAACATATAGAGTTGATCGGTGCACAGGGGCGGCAGGTGTTGATGGTGTTGGTTTTAACGGGTGGAGATCTTCGCCAACAAATGTTATCCCTAGCTGAACCTATCCCTCAGGAGCGTTTGAGCGCGGTAGCTGCGAAGATAAATCTGCTTTGTGATGGCTTAGATCCCGATCGCATCTCTTCACTTTCCGGGCAATTTGATGCTTTGGAGTTGGATATCCTCAAACTGGTTGTAGACGATATGCGCCATACGCAAGATGTGTTGGGTGGAGAAGTATATCGTGATGGGATAACCCATGTTTTAGCCGAACCCGAGTTTGCGGAAGTGGAAGTAGCGCGTAACGCTCTCCGGATTTTGGAGGAACGATCACTTCTGGAGGATTTGCTGTCTCGCACAGTTATGACCGGTAATGTGGGTGGTGTGCAAGTCCTTATTGGGGGAGAAGGTACCTGGGAGGAGTTGCGCGATTGCTCCATGGTTTTAGCACGTTACGGCGCACCAGGTTTGGCGACAGGGACGCTAGGTGTTTTAGGGCCGATACGTATGGCTTACGGACAAACGATCTCCACAGTGCGCTATGTCGCTGGCTTGCTCAGCGACCTGGTAGTCGATCTGCATGCTGAGTAAATACGAGTTAGGCGTTAGGGCGCACAAGTTCGCTTACAACGAGGAGTGTCAATAGGAACAATGGCAGAACAAAAATTGAACCAATCGGAACAGCAAGAAGTTGAGCAGACCGAAGCGGAGGTATTCGAAGAGGCTGCTGAAGAGCTCATTGAAGCGGAAGTTTTGACTGATGAAGAGGAAGCATTAACAAACGAGTTGGAAGAGTGGCAGTCAAAAGCCAGCGAATACCTGGATGGTTGGCAACGTTCCAGGGCAGATTTCGCGAATTATAAAAAGCGTGTTGAGAGGGACCAGGCGCAGGTCTCTCAGAACGCAACCGCAAGCGTCATTAAGCGCTATCTGGAAGTAATGGATGACCTGGAACTTGCTTTAAAAAATCGCCCACAGGATGGGGATGGGGCAGCTTGGTCAGATGGAGTCGAGTTAGTATACCGGAAATTTTCTTCGATCTTAGAAGCTGAGGGTGTCACACCCATGGAGACCGAAGGGCAATATTTTGATCCAAATCTACACGAAGCGATCACAAATGAAGACAATTCTGATTACGAAAGTGGTCAGATTATTGAGGTTCTGAAACAAGGCTATCTTATTGCAGACCGGGTGTTGCGCCCGGCTATGGTAAGAGTGGCCAGATAACCTTTTAAAAACACGAAATTATCTGGAGGAATTAATCATGGGTAAAATTATTGGAATCGACCTGGGTACGACAAACTCCGCTGTGGCTGTAATGGAAGGCGGCGAACCGACAGTGATCTCTTCTTCCGAGGGAGAGCGTCTCTATCCGTCAGTTGTGGCCGTTAACAAAAACCACGAGCGGCTTATCGGGCGTACCGCTCGCAACCAATCGGTAGTCAACCCGGAGAATACCGTCTTTTCTATCAAGCGCTTCATGGGGCGCAAGTTTGATGATCCAGAAGTGAAACGTGCCTTGTCGTATGTACCTTATGAGGTAGCTAAAGCACCCAATGGGGATGTGCGGGTAGTCTTGGACGGCAAGGAGTATTCCCCACCGGAAGTCTCGGCCATGATCCTGGGTAAACTAAAAGCGGATGCCGAAGCATACCTGGGGGCGACGGTAACTCAAGCTGTGATCACCGTTCCGGCGTATTTTAACGATGCCCAGCGTAATGCCACCAAGGACGCCGGCAAGATCGCCGGTCTGGAGGTTTTACGTATCATTAACGAACCTACAGCTTCCTCCCTGGCATATGGTCTGGATAAGAAAACGGATGAAGTGATCGCCGTTTATGACCTGGGCGGTGGAACTTTCGACATTTCAATCCTGGATGTGGGCGATGGTGTTTTCCAGGTGCGTTCAACTAGCGGTGACACATTCCTCGGTGGAGATGACTTCGACCAGCGAATCATTGATTATGTAGCCGATGAATTCAAACGTGATAATGGCATTGATTTACGTCAAGACCGCCAGGCCCTCCAGCGCCTGAAAGAGGCTGCTGAGAAGGCGAAGATTGAACTGTCCAGTATGATGCAGACCGAGATCAATTTACCCTATATCACTGCAGATGCCAGCGGTCCTAAACACTTGGTTTTGACGCTGACCCGTGCTAAGCTGGAGCAGTTGACCTCTGATTTGATCGAGCGGTCGCTTGGGCCAGTACGCCAGGCTTTAAAAGACGCTGATTTAGAACCATCGAAGATTAGCGAGGTCGTATTAGTGGGTGGTATGACGCGCATGCCGGCAGTACAGGATGCCGTTCGCGAACTGTTTGGGAAAGACCCTCATAAAGGCGTCAATCCCGATGAAGTTGTAGCCGTTGGAGCGGCGATTCAGGCGGGCGTGTTGGGTGGTGAGGTCAAGGATATTCTGTTATTAGACGTCACCCCGCTTACGTTATCGGTTGAGACGCTGGGCGGCGTCGCCACTCCAATGATTGATCGCAATACGACCATCCCGACGCGTAAGAGCCAGGTTTATTCCACAGCCACGGACAGCCAACCCCAGGTGGAGATTCACGTCTTACAAGGTGAGCGCCCAATGGCGGCTGATGATAAATCTCTGGGTCGTTTCAGTCTAGATGGTATTCCGCCCGCCCCGCGTGGTGTCCCGCAGATCGAAGTAACCTTCGATATCGATGCGAACGGCATTCTCAAAGTCACTGCCCAGGATAAAGCTACCGGTCGGAGCCAGCATATTACTATCACGGCCTCATCCGGGCTGTCGGATAATGAAGTCGAGCGTATGAGTAAGGAAGCTGAAGCGCACGCCGAGGAAGATACCCACCGTAAGGAGCTGATCGAGGCTCGCAACGCAGCCGATAATGCAGTCTATGCTGCCGAAAAAGCTTTACATGACTTGGGTGACAAAGTCCCCGCAGATCTAAAAAGCAACGTGGAAGACCACGTCGCCAAAGTGCGCGAGGTAATGGACAGCGAAGATGCGGAAAGCATCAAGCGCGCGACCGAGGCGCTTAATGAAGTCATTCAGCAAATTGGGGCGGCTGCCTACCAGCAGGCTGGCCCCGAAGTCGGCACGCCAGATGAAGGCGAGCCCGATACTGGACCTGAATCTGCTCCCGGTGACGAAGATGAAGATGTAGTTGATGGAGAATTCCGCAACGTCTAAAAGCTGGTACGAATGAGCGTTTGTCTAACATTCTGCTTCTTCTAAAACGATTAAATTACTGAGAATAGTAAAATGGACCAGCGGATTAACGTGTTAACTGATAAATGACCGATCGCGATTATTACGAAGTCCTTGGTGTATCCCGAAGTGCCAGCGACGATGAGCTGAAATCGGCTTTTCGTCGACTGGCGCGGCAATATCACCCGGATGTCAATGATAGCCCGGATGCCGAAGAACGCTTCAAAGAGATCAATGAGGCTTATGCGGTTCTCTCTGATGCCGATAGACGGGCTGCTTACGACCGTTTTGGGCATGCAGGCGTGAGAGGCGCAGGTGGCGTTCCCGATTTTACAGTGGACTTCACGGACTTTGCCGATATCTTTGGAGATCTCTTCGGATTTGGTGGCTTTGGGCGTACTTCACGCCGGTCGCGAAACGCGCCGCGCCGCGGGTCTGATTTATCTTACCGGCTCGACCTGACTTTTGAGGAAGCTGTTTTTGGTGAAGAGAAGGAAATCAATATCACCAGGGATGAGAGCTGCAGCACTTGTAATGGCTCAGGAGCCGAACCAGGCACCTCGCCGGTGCGTTGCTCAAATTGTAATGGGAGTGGAGAAGTGCGCCAGGTGCGGCAAACCATCCTGGGCTCGATGGTTCAGGTAGCCACTTGCCCTGTCTGTAATGGCCAGGGAGAGAAGATCGATACTCCCTGCCATACCTGCAAAGGCCACGGCTTGACGCGGATCACCCGCCGGAAAGTAGTCAGCGTACCAGGCGGGGTCGATAATGGCACCCAGATCCGTTTAGCTGGGGAAGGCCAGCCGGGCATTAACGGTGGTCCGAATGGTAATTTGTATGTCACCATTCATGTCAAGAATCACAAGTTTTTCCGCCGCCGTGATAATGACATCGTGCTTGACTTGGATATCAATATCGCACAAGCTACTTTGGGGGCTGAAGTCGATATCCCCACAGTGGATGGGCAGGCGATATTAAAAATTCCCTCCGGCACGCAGCCCGGTAAAGTCCTGAGGATGCGGGGCAAAGGAGTCCCTTATTTACGCAGGAATGGGCGCGGCGATCAGTTGGTGGTGATAAATGTAGATATCCCTACTCGCTTGAACAATGAACAGCGCGAAATATTCGAACAGTTAGCGGATAACTTGGGGAGCGAGGTGCGCCCTCAGGAACGTAGTTTCTTGGATTGGCTGAAAGAGACGCTGGGCGGCTAAACTGCAGTTTAACTACCGACGAAGGACGGAGAGCAAATTCGCTTTCGTCCTTCGTTTTGTTTCCCGAGGCAATTCTCGGCAATCTATAAAACCACTTATTTTCTTGATGACTTTCGATGTCTGAGAAATCCTGGTTAGAGATCTCGTTAATCGTAGATGGTGAGATGGCGGAAGCGGTCGCCGAGGTCCTGGCGCGCTATGTGCCCGGAGGAGTGGTGGTCGAATCCACAGAGATCGCCCCAGACCCGGATGGTGAAGGATTTCCAGTAGGCCCATTGCGTGTCTGTGGTTACTTGACGGCGGATGCCAACCTCGAAGAAAACCGTCACCGTCTGGAGGAGGCTCTGTGGTATCTGGGGCGTATCCGTCCATTGCCAGCTCTCCAATACAAGACCGTGTTTGAGACCGACTGGACTGAAGTCTGGAAGCAACATTACCAACCGGTTCCCATTGGGGGGATGTTAATGGTATTACCGGCCTGGATTAAAGCATCAGGCTCAGAACGAATCCCAATTTATATTGATCCGGGCATGGCTTTCGGCACCGGCACTCACCCGACCACCCAGCTTTGTCTGGAGATGCTGGAGGCCTGGATCTTCTCTGCTCAAAGCCACGATTCATCAAGGGTAATTGATATTGGCTGTGGGTCAGGGATACTCTCTGTGGCCGCGTTGAAATTGGGTGTGGAGAGCGCTCTGGGTGTAGATACAGATGCGCAGGCTATCGATGTGTCCCGCGAGAATGCCGCTCTAAATGGTGTGTTGGATCGCCTGGAATTAGGGGTGGGCTGGATGGCTGAAGTTCGCGCTGGGTTGTTTTCAATGCAGCAAGCCCCCCTCATTTTGGTGAATATTTTAGCGCCGGTAATCATGCGCTTGTTGGATCAGGGTCTAGGTATGCTGGTCGCGCCCGATGGACTTTTGATACTCTCCGGGATTCTGGAAGAGCAGTCAGTCGAGCTTCAAGCAGCTCTACGGGAGCATGGCTTGCGGATTTTGTCTCACCGCCAAAAAGGAGACTGGGTAGCTTTGGGCGTGCAATCCCTGCCTGCGCCGTAGATCAACTGCAAATCGCGCTCTGCGATGGCTGCCCCCATCTCGCGACCGGCTTTCTGGTAGTCTGGGTGCATATTGTCGGCGGAACCACAGTATACACAAATAGATTTTTTGTTGGTTTAAGTGAGTATGTGAATTGTTCGAAAACAGGTGTGTGTGGGGGTGCCACGCACACCTGTTTTTTGGTAGATTCCTTCGGTGGAATGAGAAATAGATGAAGAAGTACTCGAGCGAGGATGCCAGGTAAGATTAGGATGCTTATATGCGTTGTATGAGCATGCTCTTGTGGTTGCTGTGCTTGTGTTGGTACAATGCTTTATCAGCCTGGGCTAACAGGCGTTCGAGGTTGGTTGCATGCTGAGGGTCAAAGCGAGCTACGCCGATGCTCAGGGAGAGTTGATAACTATCATTGTGCAGGTTATATTGCTCAATATTCTTTTTTAACCGGGTGAGTATCGCTTCGATGTTTTGTTTGGGAGCATCAATTGCCAGAACTGTGAATTCATCTCCCCCTAATCGTGCGATGAGGTCTGATGAACGAAAAGTGTCTTGCAGGATGGTTGCCGTATCTCTAAGGGCTTGATCTCCTTCTTGATGACCGAAGTTGTCATTGATTTGTTTTAAGCCGTCCAGATCACTGAAGAACAGCAACAGCTCTCGATTAGCCCTTTCGGCGATCTTGATATGTTGGCTGGCCATGGAGATAAAACCGCGCCGATTGAGCAAGCCGGTAAGGTCATCGATCAGGGACAGGCGCTTGATGTCTGACAAAGTGCGGTGGCGCTCTACAGCGTATTGGATGGCGCGCACAAGTTGGGTGATGTCTGTATTCCCCTTAATCAGGAAATCTTGGGCGCCATCTCTGACTGCCCTCAAAGCGAGTTGTTTATCGTCAACCGCGGTGATGATGACAATTGGCACGTCCGGGGCTAAATTGTATGTCCTGCTGAAGGTTTCGAACCCCTGGCTATCTGGCAGCGTAAGATCCAGCAAGATGACATCGAACTGGTCATCACTCAGGTACGGTACTGCCTCTTCAAATTGCTCCACATGGGTCATTTCGAACTTGCCAGAGTCCATTTCGTCGAAAACCAAACGAAGCATCCAGGCGTAATCGCGGTTGTCTTCGACAAGCAAGACCTTGACCAAACCATTGTCCATTTGACGACTCCCTTGGGCGAGTAGGGCAAATGTGCACATTTACTTGAGCGATTGGCGGCTGCGAGTATTAGAGGTTATTATACTTTATAGTTGCCAATCACTAAAAGTCTGAGAGGATTTTAACATGGCAACCGCATCAGGTCAACACGCTAAGCGGAAGAAATCCGATTCTTGGGTTTTTTGGGTGATTTATGCTAAAATACGGCTATGATGAACAATCCTCCACCCTCACGCCCAATAGAACGCAACCCGGTTACCTATCAAAAACATCGCCAAGAGGTACTTTGGCAAATCACTATCCCTCTGGTAGTTGGTGCAATATTGATATTAATTCCGGTTGTTCTCGTGATTCTGGCTAGCGTGACCGGAGTTTCCCAGATCGATAAATTGGCACAGGTTTCCTTGATTTGGCTGATCATCATTGGTATGGCAATTTCTTTACTGATCCTCGTTTTGACGGTGGTAGTGATCTATGCCACGACAGCAGTGTTGCGCAATGCTTCACCGTATGCGCGCCAAATTCAAGATACTTTTCTGCTTATTGGGCTACGGATAAGCCAGTACTCTGACAAAGCCGTCGAACCAATTCTTCGCTATCAATCATTCACGGCTTCCTTGGGGGTCCTTGGTCGCAAGTTCCGCAGAGATAGATGAATCTAATAATCCATTATATGAGGAGATATTATGAGTGAGATAGTTGAAACAGAACCGGGCGCTGATAATTGGAAAATAAAGATCATGGTGATTGGAGCTGTGCTTGGGGCTGTACTTGGGGCGGGTGCAGCTTTGCTGCTAATTCAAAGGGCTGAAGGAGAAGATGGAAAAGTGAGTGTGACCGCCGGGGATGGTCTCAAAATCGGCGCTACGGTGATCGGCTTACTTCGTCAGGTTGCCCAATTGGGTGATGGTGGATAAAAAACTAATCCTTAATCTAGGGGAAGTAAATAATTTATTGGTGTTTTACGTTGAATAACTTGCTTAGAGGTGTCAAAAGTGGATAATTTAGAGAATTTGAGTTGTGAACCTGTCCGTGGTGGCGACGCACCACTTACTGACGCAGAGATGGCTGAGTTGCAGTCCCAAATCGCTGGATGGGAGGTCATTGAGTTAGACGGCATCAAGCGTTTACGGCGAGTGTTTGAGTTCAAGGATTTCTCACAGGCGTTGGACTTCACTAATAAAATTGGCAAGATTGCCGAGGTGGAAGATCACCATCCAGCATTGTTGACTGAATGGGGGAAAGTCACAGTTACCTGGTGGACACATGTGATCAAGGGGTTGCATAAAAACGATTTCGTCATGGCTGCCAAAACAGACTCATTATAAGACTTGATCTAAATCATATTGCTCAATTAGCCTGGCGGGATGTGCATCCGCCAGGCTTTTTTGTGTTGACACAGCCCTAAAAATCCTGTAGAATAAGTTAAATGAACGAACGTTCGTTCATAACTAAAGGAGCGATCATGACTGGAGAGGGGCTTCGTCGAGGTGAGCAAACGCGTATCAAGATTATCCAAGCTGCTCATAGCTTGTTTGTCCAACAGGGTTATCACGGCACCTCCATGCGTCAAATTGCTAAGGAGGCCGGGATTGCTTTGGGAGGGCTTTACAACCATTTTGCCAGTAAAGAGAATGTGTTCCGGGCCGTTTTTTTGGAATACCACCCCTATCGTGAGGTCTTACCTAGAATTCTGGAAGCCCAGGGAGAGACTGTTGAAGAGTTCGTGCGAGATGCGTTTGCCCGAATACTGAAGGCAGTCGAAAATCGCCCAGATTTTATGAACTTGATGTTTATCGAGGTGGTTGAGTTTAATAGCCTGCACGCCCATGAATTATTTACGACCAACCTTCCGCAAATAATGCCCGTAGTTCACCGCCTTCTTCAAACGGATCAAAGTGAGTCAAGACCCATTCCCGAGCTGATCTTAGTGCGCACTTTCTTCGGGTTGATTTTTAGTTACTTTTTGACGGATATCATCCTTGGGCCGAATACTCCCGATGGATTTCGAGAAGGTGCCGCGGATTACTTCACGGATATTTATTTGTTTGGAATTTTGACTGGTGAGTGATTATTGGGAATTAAGGGAATAACAAACATCGAGGCTCGATTGGCCGATGTTTATGATTTGCCTTTTGATGATGGTTCTTTCGATATAGTTTACATGATCGCGGTGATTGGTGAAATCCCATATCCCGAGGGAGCTCTTGGAGAATTTCACCGGGTGTTGTCACCTTCTGGCAAGTTGGTGTTCAGTGAGCGCTTTACGGATCCAGACTATCCACTTGCTGAAACACTTATTCGTATGGTCACTTCAGCCGGTTTTCGTTTGAAGAAGAAGGTAGGCAACTTTTTCTAATATACGTTAATTTTCGAGAAGGATGTGAACTGATAGAGGTAATATGATCAATTCTCGTTTGACATCTCTTATTC
>DAOVXM010000024.1 GCA_030636125.1 Chloroflexota bacterium
AACCGTGCGCGGTCGATCCTCACGCCCACCTCAACATTAGCAGGTTGCTGGTGATAGCCAGATATATCGGCAACGGTGCGACCACGCGTGAATTTGCCAGTCAGTTCGATATCGACGTGCATGGCCTGCATCTGTAAAATGCCAGGTTCAATAACCGCGGCGACCGCACAGGCATCATAAATTTGCCCGCCTGACCAACCCAGATTATCGATAAACCACTGTACCTCATCCTTTATAAGCCTGCCTGCAACCTCTGACCAGGCTGTGCCGATGGCAAACAAATTTTCAGCATCAGCAATCGTGACCAGGGCCTGAGACGTCACCTCGAGTCCCACCATGGTGATGGGAATGCCAGCAGTAAATACAATATGCGCTGCTTCTGGATCAGCTAAGATGTTAAATTCAGCCGAGGGGGTGGTATTGCCTTCGATATATGCGCCCCCCATGGTAACAATCTGAGGGATACGTTCAGCTAACTTTGGCTCCAAACGTAACGCTAAGGCCAAGTTCGTTTGCGGACCTATGGGGGCGTATATCGTATGGGGACCATCTGGACCCATATAATGTTCAACCAGATATTCAACTGCGTGTTTTGGAGCAACGGAAATCGACGGAGCGGGTAATGGCAAGGTGGCGTGTTGGACAGGGTCCGTTGGTATTGGTTCGCCAACCAGGGGGCGCTCTGCACCAGCGTAAACCGGAACATCTTTTAAGTGCCCGGCTTCTAGCAAGCGTAAAGTGTTATCGAGGGTAACAGACAGGGGTCCGTTTCCGTGTGTCACCGTCACCCCAACCAGCTCAAGGGCCGGGTGGTGTCCGGCTAATAACATGGCGACTGCATCATCTCCCCCAGTGTCCACGTCAAGGATAATTTTTTGTGGCATTGAATCTCTCCTGTGATTGTGTAGATAACCTCAGTTCGGGGCAAAACCTGACAGGTTTTATTTAGCGTTTTCTCAAGTATTTTTGACACATAAATTATCTAAAAACGCACTCAATCACGCCTTAAAAAACCTGTCAGGTTTATTTTTTTCTTATCACGAATTCACGTTAAATTGTTACATAAGATTTTCGGTTCAGTGAGGGTAACTCCGAAAAACAGGTGCATCAAGTCTGGTACACACGATCAACGGCGTCCATGAATGCCATGATTTGCTTTTCATCCCAGTCCTCCGCCATGCCAGCATGCGTCCATCCACCAACTGGTTTAAATGCGCTGCTGATAATGACTCCATCAGCAATAGCGAGAGCGCGATCGATGTTGGCCGAATTGGCACCACCTCCAAGGAGCAGAGGTACACCGAGACCGGCAGCCTTGACCGCTGACAGCATGTCAAGTGAATCGTCGAATGAGTGACCGGTCAGGATCAATCCATCTGCGCGGCCAAAGACCGCAGCCTGCGTCGCAGCATCTTTCAAGGAGACTACCCCGAGAGGTTCACCAGTGCGGTCATACACATCTGCCAGGATAGCGATATCTTCCGCACCTATCTGGGATCGATAGGAGATAGCTTCGTAGGCGCAGCCCTGGACAATTCCCTCCGCTTTCACCATGGCACCGATATATACCTTCAGTCGGACAAAGTGAGCATCGATCGCTTGGGCAATTGCTAAAGGTTCGCGGGCACCATGACTCATCGTACATATGCCCAAGAACAGCTCAGGGAATTCACGCCTCAGCGCCGCACCGACAACACTCAAGGCCGCCACCGTCTGGGGTTGGATGGTAGCTGCCCAGGGATAATCGCCAAGGTCCTGAAGATATAGCGCTGGTACTCCCGCCCGGACAGCCCGCTCAGCATTCCGCAAAGCGTAATCGGTAACTGCCGAAACCGGTTGAGCTTCCGGATGCCCGGAGGTTTGGAAAGCGGGTAGATGGAGGGCAGCAATAACCAGAGGGCGCTTTTCTATGAATTTAAACAACGCATTCATCGCGGAAACTCCGGCAACATCTCGCCGGTGCGAATGCGGCTGGCGCCGCCTCCACCTTCGACGCTGCGCCCGCCAGCAAAGCCGCGGAAGAAGGTCTCACCAATTAAATCGGCGCGATGCGCGGCAAAGAGCTCTCCAGGGATGGCCGCGACCAAAGGGGAGAAAACCTCTGCCATACCATCCGCAAGCAGTAGGGTGAAATCAGCCTGAGTGAGCGTACCCCCATCGGACTCAGGGATAACTGCAATAACTCGCCGTCCGATTATCTTGGCGGCCTCAGCCACCTCAACTGCTCTAGAAAGATCGCGTTTGGCTGTGCTGATAAAAAATGTTGGAGTAGCTGTATCACGAGTGAAATACTGCAGGTGAGCCCATTCCTCCAAGTCCTGTCCTAAGGCCGCGTCACCAGAGGCCTCGAGCACCTTGGCCGCGGAGAACAGCGCAGTTCCATAGTTAGGCCCTCCTCCGGCGAAGACAAACTCTTTCGCATCGGCTAATGATTTCCCCAGCTCTAAGGAGGCCTGGTCGCAGGAAACAATTGTTCGTTCAGCGGCTTCAGCTAACCCTAATAATTGATCCCGGAAGGCGGCTGCGCTGGAAGATGAGAGATGTCCACGAACTTCCCCTATGCGGATCGCCATCAAGAACAAAGCTAATTGCGTGGCGGCATAGGTCCTGACACCAGGTGTATGGGTACCGGGTGGGTCGGGAAATGGAGAAATCGTGGAAAAGACCTGGACATCTCCCGCCTCAGCGATACGACTTCCTGGCGTCGCGGTTAAAGCAACGGTGACGGCCCCCTCTTGGCGCGCAAAATTAAGCGCTTCGAGGGTGCGCGTGACCTCTCCAGAAACAGAAATTCCCACAACAGCATTTGTTCCGGGACCAGTGTCTGGCAGGTAGCCAGCGGCGTAATGAGCGAAGTGGAGGGCAGTCATCGGCTCGGTGGGGATACCTGCTAAGGCCTCAAAGGCGAGTTCAGTTGTCAGTGATGCATGGTGCGAATCACCGCAACCAGTGACATATAACCGTTTTAAAGATAAGCAGAATTTGTGGTCAAGCACGCTGCGCACCCTTTCATCAAATTCCGGAACACTTTCCCGAATGAGTTCAGGAAGGGAGTGGACTTGGGCAATCATACTATTCATAATAAATCTTTCTCCTTGTATTAAGTGGATTCTCGTTTGATTCTTAATAAGGGCTTTTCATGCCAAGGTGAGGTAATACCGTAAAAGCCCAATTCGTTAATTAAATTGTTAAATCCTCAACCATGGGGGCAATCATTTGAAGTCGCTGTCCTTTGATGATATCCAACTCGGGACGCCAAGATGGGACCCCTACCTGCTCAATCATAAAGGAAGCCGCTACGGCAGCATACGTACCTGCTATCTTTACATCATGTGACTGGCTCCAACCAACTAAAAAACCGCCACAATAGGCATTGCCAGCGCCAACCGGATCGAAAACTTGGATGGGTACGGCAGGTATACGCGCCCATTTACCCCTCAGGCTGTCCAGCACCAAAGATCCACCCGCTCCGAGCCTGATCACTACCACCCTGGCGCCTGATTCAGCCAACCGTAGAGCCTGTTCCTTGGGATTTTCGATGCTGACCAGTGAAAACGCTTCTAACTGGTTGGCGGAAAATATATCCACATAACTTAACAGATTTCGAAGCTCTAGCGGTGTTGGAACTTTATCGGCCGGTTTAAACGGTTCTATGCTGACGATAGCGCCCAATTCGTGTAATGAAGCCATAAATTCCAAACCAGGTTCTTCGGGGTGGATGCCAAAATGAAAGCCACTTGCCCCCCGATAATCTTCAGGAAGATAATCTAGGGAGCGATGCAAATGATTTTGGATTGTTTCCTGGGATACACGCCAGACCTGGGTGCGACGACCATCGGCCTCTAGCAATTGCCAGGCACGCGGAGTCGGCAGGTTTGATGTTCTTATCCCCCTCCGGTCAATATCTGACGTGGAAAGCCACTCATAAATAAACTCTCGATCAGTTTGATTAACCCCAGCAACCAAACCAACCTCAGAAGACCATAAGCGCATACCAAATGCTGTTTGAGGTCCGCCACCACCCAGCACTTTCATGTGGGAATGCCCCTCAGGAGTAACAATGTCATCAAATATTACGCCAAAAGAAACAAAGTTTATTTTATTCATGCCTGGTATTGTAGTAGATTCTCGTATGACACCTAAATTTCGCTTCTCATTCCAACGCGTGGGAATACCGAAAAAGCCCGATTCGTCCTTTAAATTGTTAAATCAAGTTACCTTACCGTCCGGTAGAAGACAAAAATTCTTCAACTTGAGTACGGGTGGGTAACCCCTGGCGCGGTCCGACCTGCTGGATATGAAGAGCAGCCGCGGCGTTTGCAAATTTGAGCGTATCACCCAACGACCATCCAGCTAAATATCCATAGATAAATACCCCATGGAAACAGTCGCCGGCGCCGGTAGTGTCTAGGACGGGAACATCAAAAGCTGGTGAAAATGCCCTGCTTTGTGTGGTAAACGCCCAGGCCCCTTGGGCACCCAGGGTAACACAAACACACTTTGGACCTAGATCTAATAATGTCTGCGTTCCTGCTTCAAGGTCTACCTCGCCTGAGACCAACGTTAGTCCACGTTGATTGCAAAAAACAACATCAGCATATCCTAATACATTCCTGAGTTCAGCACCAAAAACCGGCGAACTGACTTCAACATCCACAAATACCAGACCCGCGTTAGCATGGACCGTCCGGGCTATCCGGCTGAACCGATCTATAGCAAAAGGAATAGTGTAAACAGAGCCCACCTGGGCTAATGCGGATAATATGGCCTGGTTAATGGGAGGTGTAGGAGAAGCTGTCGGAACGACCAGTATTGTACGCTCACCGGATGGCTCCAACAAGATCACCGTGAAATCAGTAATACCCTCGGGGTCGATCACTGAAAGGCTCGTGTCAACACCAAACTCCGCGAATGAGTTCAGTAATAAACGACCATTTTCATCTCCCCCCACTCTCCCACTCCAGGCAACTTTTAAGCCCAAGCGCGCCGCCGCAGAGGCAGTGTTAGCCACTAAACCACCGGCTTGATGCCCAGCATATCCCGCGACCAGTTTTTCGTCGCTAGCTGGTAGGCGCGGAACTTGTAAAATGATATCGACGGATGAACCGCCCAGGCAGAGCAAGTCTAATTGATCTATCAAAGCTCAAACAGAATATCTCGTTGTGAAAAAATTGTGGACCTCATTATTATCATCACTGGGACCAATCATAGTGCTCGTCAGGGCAGGGTTTTATAGAGCGTTTCTTTCCATCGCTGTACATCGATTTCCCAGCACACTTCGATGTTTGGATCGCGGTTCAGCACTCCCAACTCATCCACAACCGTCATACCGCGCGTGAGTTCACTCTCGGTCTCAACATCGACAAAGTGTTTACCCCTGCGGGTACAGATACTCGGATCGAGAGCAATTGCCATAGTGATGGGGTCCGGGAGCGGAAGCCCAGGATCGCCAAGCCATTCACGGTTCGTTTTGACGGCTGAGGCGTTGCAATCCAAGGTAAAGTCAGCGAAGGGCGTATTCAAGGAGCGCACATAAGCCATACCAGTCTCATCCAGGTTGGCTTCGGCCCGGCAGTGCTCCCAACCCACCATCAAAATCGGTATGCCTGAGTGGAAAACAATTTGGGCTGCTTCTGGATCCACCCAAATGTTATACTCCGCCGCAGGTGTCACATTCCCCAAACACGCGGCTGCCCCACCCATGACATAACACATGGGGATTTTCTCCGCCAGGTCAGGCGCTATTCTCAAAGCAGCGGCAATATTGCTCAACGGGCCGAGCGTGACCAAAATCAGCTCACCAGGAGCGGCGTGGACGGCCTGAATAAAAGCCTCTACGGCATGTTTTGATGCTAAAGGCTGCTGCGGCTCCGGATAATTCATATTACCCATACCATCCTCGCCATGAAAGAAATAAGCATAGCTAGGTTCCCGCAGCAAAGGCCGGTCCAGACCCAAATAGACCGGTGTTTCCAAACCACAGAGTTCAACAGTATAGCGGGCGTTACGGGCTCCCATCTCTACGGGCACATTGCCAGAAACGACGGAAATGCCTTCTACCTCGACATCCGGCCAGCGAAGGGCCATCAAAATAGCAACTGCATCATCTGAAGCTGTATCGGTGTCAATCCAAAAACGTCGCATATAGGCTCCTTGCATAACTTAGCGAAATGAGGGGGCACCTCTGAAATCGGCAAATCTATGATTACTTACCTGGTAGGTGCGCCCCGCCTTTAATGAATTTAGTTACTTTGTCAAACGCTCCCAATAAAGATCGAGCAAACCAGAGGAATCAACATCTAAACATACGTTGATCAATGGCGAATCTACCCAAATATTACTCCGGTCGGGCACCGTTTGACCCGAGCAGCGACCTTCAGTTTCCACGAACACCGCCAAGGGCTCTGTCTGGAACAGATCAGGATGGACCAAGTAGGCGATTGCTGAAGGGTCATGAGTGTGAATATCGCCACCCATACCATATTCCTGATCATGATAGTCCTGGTAAAGGGGCAAGATTCGCCGGATGAGGTCCGTGGAGGGATTGCCCACGCCCCCAAGCTCATGCAAGTATCTTTTCGTCATCACGCACTTCATAGTGACATCCAATCCCACCATGGTCAGCGGCCAGCCAGCATTAAACACGATCGCAGCAGCATGTGGGTCATTGAATATATTTGCCTCCCCCGCCGGAGAAGCATTACCCGGTACGTAAGCAGCGCCTCCCATAATAACCACCTGCTTAACCAGATCAACTATATTCGGTTCCAAGCGCAGGGCTAAAGCGATGTTTGTGAGTGGTCCAACAGGGACTAGAGTGATCTCACCAGGGTTCTGGGTAATGGTCTCCACAATGAACTGGGCCGCCGGAATACCAAGCAACCCTCCAGTTGGAGGTGGGGGATTAATACCGCCCAAACCATCTTCTCCATGCACAAAGTCTGCCAGAGGTCTTGGTGGAATCACGATCGGTCGACCCGCTCCTTTAGCCACGGGGATGTGTCCGTGCCCTTCCAACTCCGTCAAGCGGAGAGCATTCAGGGCTGCGGTATCAACATCAGTATTTCCAAAAACTGCTGTCATACCAACGACATCTAGCTCCGGTGACCGCAATGCGAACAAGATCCCCATAGCGTCATCAACTCCAGGATCGGTGTCAATCAGAATTTTCTGCGGCATAAAAGGACTCCCTAGTTATTTATCTGGCATCACTCGCAGCCAAACCTCTCGTTTGCGTGGGCCGTCGAACTCACAAAAAAGAATGCTCTGAGAATGACCCAGCAACAATTTTCCATCTGTGATGATGAGGGATAAATCTGCTCCCATAAGAACCGATTTGATATGGCCAGCTGCGTCAGCAGGGGTATCATAGGTGTGGTTGAAGTCAACTCTGGTGGGAACGAGTCGTCGATATTCCTCGACAATATCCTGTAATGTATTCGGGTCCAGCCCTGAATTCAAGGTCAGCCCAGCAGTTGTGTGGGGGACAAGCAGGACACAAATGCCTTCACTGACACCGCTTTCTTGGATTACACCTGCAACTTTGGTAGTAATGTCAAGTATGTTTTCACCGGCGGGCGTGTGTAGTTCAATTTTTTGTAGCATTTAATATTAACTCCAAAAGTAATATTTCAGCCTTGGGCGGTTAGCCTCAAAACAAGATTTCGACTTGGAAAGTTTTCAGCACTTCACGCACATCATCAGCGGTTGGAACCTGGGTTCCTGAGCCAATTTTACCCACCTTAGCTGCGCCCATGGCGTTGGCAAAGGCAGCAATTACCTCCAAGGACCAGCCGTGCAGGTAAGCATAAATGAAGGCAGCCGCAAAGGAATCTCCGGCTGCGGTCGTGTCCTGGACGGGAACCCGGTATCCAGGGTGTTCAAATATATCCCCATCCGATAGAAGCACACAACCTTCAGCCCCTCGCTTTACACAAACCAAGCGCGGTCCTAAAGATAGCAGCTCGCGGGCAGCTTTTAAGCCACCCCCACCCGCAGTCATTAAGGGAATCTCCTCTTCTGTGAGCAAAATCACCCGGCTGGTTTCTAAAACTGTAGCAATCTGGCCAGGGGTTGCATTGACCATCTCAGGGCCGGGATCAAAGAATACTGGGACCCCTTTTTCATGAGCGCTTTTCATAGATTGGAGAGCGGCGTTGGCGATACGCTTCTCATGCAAGGTATAACCCAAAGCAAAGACTGCCTGCGCCGTGTCCATAGCAGATATCCACGATCCAGGCAACTCGATGATCGGGCCTTCACCATAACCGCCCAGGAAAACATGGTTGCCAGCCGCATCCACAAGGACAATTACGGTTGTGCTATTCGTGTTTACCTGTTGCAGGATGCCATCAGTATTAATACCTTCCTGGACAAGAATATCTACAACCGAACAACCCAAGGGATCATCCCCGATAGCGCCCAAGGCGACCATCTCCATACCCAATCGAGATCCTGCAATGAGGAAGTTGCCCGCGCCGCCCGGTTCCAGGCAAATCTGACGAGTTAATTGGTGTCCGTCAGCCTCAACAGGTAACCTGGGGATCGACACTACAATATCGACGACAAGGTCACCTATAGAGACAACGGTAAATGAATTCTCCTTTTTGTCCATTACCTTTCAACCTGGTTAATCCTTCGATTTTCCCAAAATTTCATCCCAAGAATCATCCTGTTCCTGGCTCCGCAAGTATTCAAGGACTTCATCACCACCAGGTAATACGGGACCAGCTCCCCAAACCGTCGTCGCCAGCCCTCCCAATAAATTGGCCAATGAACCACAGGTCTGCAAGCTCAACCCATTCAGCAAACCGAACAACATGCCTGCGCAAAATGAGTCTCCGGCGCCGGTCGTGTCCACGGTTTTCATGGGATAACCTGGCAATAACTGTGAGCCTTCGGCATTGGCGAGGGTACAACCCTCTCGACCCAATTTTATGGCGACGGTCCTAACCCCTTGGGCAAGGAAACCTTCCACGGCATGCTCTACAGTCTTCACGCCCAATAATGCCCCTGCTTCCTCCATACCTAACACCAGCAACGACAAGTCAGGCAAGATAGACATCAGTGCCTGCCTGGCGTGATGAGCTGGTTCAACCCCGGTATCCAGAGATATCGGGATTTCCATTTCTCGCGCCAGTTCAATGGCGCGCCAGCTAGCTTCTCTTTGCGGGGATTCTAAAAAATTATATCCGGAGATGTGTAAAACGCTGGCATCTTCAAAGACTGCTGAGCTTATTTCAGAGGGGCGGACTTGGATATTAGCTCCGCGATAAGAGAACATAGTCCGCTCGCCATCTGTGGTGACAGGTATAAAGATAAGTCCAGTAGTGTAGTTTGGACTTTTGCTGATGAAATCAACATTAACACCTGAAGACACAAGAGATTCGAGGGCCAGGTCCGCCCAAATATCCTCTCCGGTACAACCGATCATTTTAGCCTCAATATCGAGCTTGCCAAGGACTATGGCTGTATTGGCGACCGAACCTCCAGGTCGTAAGGTCACCTGGGTTGCCATGGCATCTCCCCCTGGCTCAGGGTAAGCACCTATTGACATCAAAATGTCGATATTAATATCACCAAACAAGATCACAGTCTGCATTATGAGTTCAACTAAGAAAAAGCCAGAAAACAAACATGTCGCTAGAAAACATGCTTATGCCGGATAAGTAGCAATACGTTTACCAGGGACTCGATTCCCCAAACGATCCAATCGCTGGGAGACTTCGCGCTTGACCAGGTCTTTGTCGATTGTCAAGAGCTGCCCCTCCAGCATCAAGAGTTTTCCATCACAGATCACCGTGTGAACTTCACTGGATTGCGACGAATAGACCAGGTTTGCTCCAGGATCGTAGCGGGGAAAGGTATGCAGGTCATCTTGGCGCAGGAGGACAATATCAGCCAGTTTTCCCACCACGATATCGCCTAAATCGTTGGACATTTTCATCACCTGGGCGCCTCCGTGGAAGGCGATATCCAAAGCTTTGGCAACTGGCATGACTGTCGAATCAGAAGCTGCATCTTTTTGAGCCAAAACCATCAGGCGAAGCTGTTCGATAATATCCAAGGTGTTGCTGCTGACCGCACCATCCGTCCCCAGCCCAACCGGAACACCTGCCTCCTGGAACTGGGCTATTGGAGCGGTACCCATACCAAGCTTCAGATATGTTTTAGGTGAATGGGCAATCCCGCAGGGATAACTCGCTAATAACTTAACGTCTTCATCACGGGGATACAGGCAGTGGGCCAGGATAGTAGGAACCTCAAGCACACCCGCATCTGCAAGCATTTGAACTGGCGTAACCCCGTGTTCATTGAGGCTGAGTTCTACCTGTTCCACCGTTTCAGATACGTGGGTGTGAATGCCTACCTTCAGCTCTCGAGCTCGTTCTGCGCTTAGACGCAGAAATTCCGGACCAGTTGAGTAAGGTGCGTGAGGACCAAGCCAGGTGGTAATTCGGCCAGTGGCAGCTCCCTGCCAGCGCTCGACGAACTCACAGGTTTGATCCAGCTTAGCCACACCTTCGTGCCCAAAAACCGCCCAAGCCAGGTTAGCGCGCATACCCGCTTGCTCCACAGCCTCGGCGACTTGATCCATAAAAAAATAATGATCGGCTACATGGGTAACACCCCCCTCAATCATCTCCGCCAGGCCCAAGAGAGCTCCCCAAAAAACATCCTCAGCAGTCAGGTTCGACTCAAGCGGCCAAATATAATCGTTGAACCAGGCTGTGATGGAGACATCCTCAACCAGCCCACGAAAAAGAACCATGGGCACATGTGCGTGTGTATTGATCAAACCAGGGATCGCCAATAATCCCCTGGCTTCGATGACCTGTTTTACATTATTTAGCTGGATATAGCCTGTGGGTTCATGCGCAGTAATCCTGTTTCCGGTGATAGCAATATCGTGGTTCGTGTGGACTTGCGTCCGGTTTTCTGCAAGGGATAATACGTCACAATTCAGGATCAATAGATCGATCATATGAGGGAGACCTAGTGTTCCGTCAAAAAATTTATTTAGTAAGAATAGATTGTTGACGGAACACTTTAAGGAGATTGTAAGTTAAAAGAATTCAGGATAAGCAAATAAAGTTATAAGAAACCCGTTTTTTGAGGATTCAAAATGATCTCTAAGCTTGAGCCACCCATCAGTATGGGTATCGAACTCCACAACGCAGGTTAAAAAAACGGGATACATGTCTACGATTCAAAACACCTTATTGAGGTTAAGCTGGATTCAATTGCTGCGGTTGCTGTGTTTGTTATGTAATTTGCGGAATGAATTTTAAAATAAATCTGGTGTCAAAACCGCAAATTACTTTTAGCAAATGCCGGGTTGGCGTTTTTATATTCAAGTCACTTTCCGGCATTTGCATATTGGGCATGCCCGTCATTCTTCGTTCTGAGTGGTGTTTGTTCGATTCCCTTAGTTCCTTCGATATTCCGAGTCTGCGGAGAACCGAAAGGATATCTCCGGTAGATTTGCTCTACCATCATACAATAGAACTTATGTTCTAACAAGATGTCTAACGGAGAAATATAAAAAATCCCCCATTTTGGGTTGTAATCACGTAACAGGTTAACCTGTTAGGTGAGCCAGGGATGGGGATGGGATAGCCAAAGCCCCCAGAGAGGAGATCTCCGGGGGCTTTGTGGGAAGAAAGCTGGTAAGGGTGGTTACCAGCAAATGAATAAATCAACTACTATACCAGTATACAAAATTTTTCCTTTGATTTCATACCTCAATCGTGGTATTTTTTGTGAGTAATGATATGCCAATGATGTAAGAGAATGCTAAACACATTCAGAGGTGAGGAAGATGGTGGATTATCCCCAAGAAAAGCCAACTGAAGGGCTATAAAAGGATTATTCGTGCTTTAAAGCAGCTACCGGATCAAGGCGCGCCGCCCGGGTAGCCGGATAAAGCCCCCCCAACACGCCAATAAATCCGGCGAACAC
>DAOVXM010000010.1 GCA_030636125.1 Chloroflexota bacterium
ACGGTGAAGCGCTGTGAGGTGCGCTCCCAGGTGCTGCTGACCTGCACTGGTTCACCATCGAGGGGATGGGGAAAGGTATCTTCGATCTCCGGATCAGATCGCCCTGGCAAAATTCTGAGTAAAGCAGGGTTAGGTAAGCTGGTGGCAAATATCCCTCCGGGGCGCAAGTGCTGGTGCGCTCGTTCTAACGTCGCCTGGCGTCCCCTGGTCGATAGCGTGCTGTAGGTGTTACACGGCAAAATAATCAGAGGGAAGCGCAGGCTGAGGCAGAAAGAAGTGAAGTCGCCTGCAAATATATGCGTTTGTCCGACCAGGCCAGGTGATAAGTTTTCCTTTAACACGGCTAGCATGCCTGGGTCGTTGTCTAATCCATACATGTCATACCCGGCTTCTGCCATTGGTCCCAGAACGCGCCCACTGCCACATCCCATTTCCAATACTGGGTCACCCTGACGGGCTGCCAGCTCCAACCAGAAGGGTAGATCTTCCTGGTAGCGTTTGTGGTGAGCGTGGTATAGTATGGGGAACATAAGCGTGTCTTAAAGCGAGATGTGGCTTGCTCGGGGGATTTGTGGTGGTAGGATTATAAAATCTCCTTGACGTTTGGTGCTGGTTAGCATTATACTCTTCTCGCTCGGGGCGTAGCGCAGTCCGGTCAGCGCACCGCGTTTGGGACGCGGGGGTCGGCGGTTCAAATCCGCCCGCCCCGACTGGTTGGAGGGTAGCCATGGCAAAACAAAAATTCGATGGAGTTGTTGAGGCCGTCCATTATAAGCCTGATGGTCAGATCGAATGGGTAAGGGCCTTTGAAAAGTTTGGGTTCGTATTTTCCGACCGCGTTTTGATCGAGCGGAAGGCACTTGTCGAACGGCTTAAGGCTGGCAAGAAGTTCGTTGTCGGTAAACGGATTCCTTATATGGCAAACAACTTTGAAGTTTCCACTCCCATACGTTTAGCAAGTACGAATGGTCAGGAGATCCTGGTAACAGGTGACAAACAAACCGACCAGGATTTTCTGGAAGGTGTCCCCGTGATTTGAAGCCGGAACTCAGTTCCGGCTTTTTTTATCGCCTGTCAAATTTGTTTGTTTAAGAACACACCCAACAGCGTATAATTATTATTGAGAATATTCTTAATTGTCCAATATTTGTTGCCGACAGATTGGAAACGCGATTTGTTTTCTGCGGCGCACAGATATGGGTAAATTCGACTCACCCTTTGGGAGTGTAAAGATTATGAAAGTCATTGAGAACTCAAAACTGAATCGCAAAGAAAGCGCCTCAAGCCCGGTGGATGATGTGGTAAGCTCGATAAAACTTGGTTTAAATTTGTCGCAGGGTGTGCAAGCCGAGGATGCAATCACCGCTTCTCTGGAGCGGATGCTGGACAACCGCTATGTGATCTTACGGGATGTCACCCTTCCAGGGCTAAAGGTGCCCATCCCATTGGTTTTAGTTGGCCCCACAGGTGTGCGCGTCATGCATCCCAGTTCAACGCGAGGTGTGTATAGGGCGCAAGGTGAAAACTGGGAGCAAATGGACGACCGCCGGCAGGTTTTTAAACCCGCGCAACCTAATTTGATCAGGCGCGCCCAGCTTATGGCTCTCGCCGTGGCGAAATTCCTGACTGAACGAGATTATGAGTTGCCTGAAGTTGAGCCAGTGCTGGTCTTTACCGATCCGGGCGTCCATATCGAAGCGGTCCGCCCGGTTGTGCGTGTTATTTTGATCGATGGCTTAGAACGCTTTACAGCAGGTCTGGCACAAGGTTATCCTATCCTGGAAAAAGAGGACGTCCAAAAGATTGTAAAATTGTTCTCAGACTCTATGGGTCTGGGGGATTTGGATGCCTCACCTGATCCCGAAGAAGATGTATTTTCCTATAAGGATGAAGAGGTTGAGAGGAAACCTTCGTGGCAAGACAGTATTCCCGCGGGCGACAGCATTGTCTCAACGCTGGATAAAATCCCTTTCACCGGCCGGCAGTGGTTGCTGCTTGGCACCATGATGATCGTCAATGTCTTCGTCTTGCTAGCTTTTATTTTAGTCGTTTTGGTGTCATAAGGGGATTTCGCGGGTAACTTTGTTGCCGTCTCCTTACCTGTCGGTGGAGGACCCCGAAGAATAGGGGTGCCCGGAGGTTTATGCCTCCAGGCACCCCTATTTAAATCACCACAGTAAATCCCAAAGAGCCACCATTGGAAAACCCTGTTCCTCTGGGATCTAGTTGGTATAATTTGCGATAATTGTAGATAATCTATAAAAAAGGTATCGCTGTTGTCCAACCCATTCCTGTCAATTATTATTCCCGCGTACAATGAAGAAGATCGCTTACCCCGAACACTGGAGCAGGTATTTTCTTTTTTACAAACTCAAACGTATTCGGCAGAGGTTTTAGTCGTTGAAAATGGGAGTCAAGACCGCACTTACCAGATCGCTCAATCGTTTACAGAGCACTATCCCCAATTGCGTGTCCTGAGAGAGCGCGATCGCGGTAAAGGTTTAGCCGTTCGTCTTGGCATGCTGGAAGCGCGCGGTGAATATCGTTTCATGTGCGATGCCGATTTGTCGATGCCGGTATCTGAAATCAATCGTTTTTTGCCCCCAGTCCTGACAGATTTTGATATTGCCATTGCTTCGCGTGAGGCTCCTGGTGCTGTTCGATACAACGAACCGCAGTATCGGCACTTGGGAGGGCGCGCTGTTAATTCGATGATACGTCTCTTTGCGCTACCAGGACTGCAAGATACCCAATGTGGGTTCAAATGTTTTCGAGCTTCGATAGCCTTTGAGCTTTTTCAGCTTCAGACCCTGACCGGCTGGTCATTCGATATTGAGTTGCTTTATCTTGCGCGCAGACGCGGCTATCATGTGGTTGAAATTCCCATTCCTTGGTACTACAACCCTGAGAGTAAACTAAATACCGTCCAAGATGCTGCCAAGATGGGGTTGGATATTTTGACGATCCATGCAAATGCTTTGCGCGGTAGGTATGACAGCAAAATTTGACGCCAGCTTATTACCCCCTTCACCTGATTTCAGTTTTGAATCCTCGTTATGGGAAAATGGCTGCCATTACGTGGCAGGGATTGATGAGGCGGGGCGCGGTGCGTTGGCCGGGCCCGTTGTTGCTGCAGTGGTAATATTTCCTGCGGATACATCCTTGAAGATATTAGATGGGGTACGGGACTCTAAAGAGATGACTCCCTCAATGAGGGATCAGTGGGCTGAACGTTTACGCGAACTAGCGCTGGCCTGGGGAGTTGGTCTTGCCACCTCACAAGAGATTGATGCCCTGGGAATTGTCCCGGCAACACGCACTGCTGCCCAGCGCGCCATTGATAGTCTGCATGTTACGCCGCAGCACATCTTGTTGGATTATTTATTTTTACCCGACTCTCCCATTCCTCAGACATCTCTCATTAAAGGAGATGCTCGCTCTATGAGCATCGCGGCTGCATCTGTAATCGCCAAGACGGCTCGTGATGCACTACTGTGTGATCTCGATACCCAGTATCCCGAATATGGTTTTGCCAGGCATAAGGGCTATGGGACCGCTGCTCATCGTGCTGCTTTGGCGAGCTGTGGACCCAGCCCGATTCACCGGCTTAGCTATAAACCGCTTGCGAACCTTATTTCGGATAATTCCATACAATACAATCGCTTACTTAATTTATTCCCTGAACATTGAAGGAGAAACGATATGGCAGAGAAAAAGATCCGTCGCCAATATGGTTTATGGGCTAGCCCTATCAACCCCGTCAGCTTGTCGCGCGAGCTCACTTTTACCGATGTTGTCTGGGATCAAGATGGCACCCTGGTTTGGAGCGAGAGACATTCTGATAGGAATGTGCTGGTTGTGCAGTCGCCTGATAACCAGGCTCCCCGTAATTTAAATGATCTGTACTCTGTGCGTGCCCGTTTGAGTTATGGGGGCGGTGATTTCACCGTAGGGAATGGGCAGGTCTTTTTCATAGAGGCTGATTCTAGCCGGTTATATAAACAGCCCCTTAAAGGAGGTTATGCACATCCAGTTACCCCGGCTTTTGGACATATGGCTGCACCGGTATTGTCACCAGATGGTCGCTGGTTGTTATTCGTTCACTCCTACGAGGATCAAGATTGTGTGGGTGTTGTAGATGCGGATGGGCAGCATTGGCCGGGTAGGCTCGTCTCCGGGGATGATTTTTACATGCAACCCACCTGGCACCCAACTGGTGAGCACATAGCATGGATCGCCTGGAATCATCCGAATATGCCCTGGGATGGCACATACTTGCGCTTGGGTACAGTGGTGAAATCTTCTTCGTCCAGATTGCCTGCCATCGCCGACACAACCACCGTCGCTGGTGGTGAAAGTGTCTCAATCTTCCAGCCTGAATTCTCACCTGATGGGCGTTATCTTGCCTATGTCTCTGACGAAGCTGGCTGGTGGCATATTTATCTTTATGATTTGGATAGCGGTGAACATCGCCAGCTAACGGATGAGGACGCCGAGCATGGGGTACCTGCCTGGCAACAAGGCCAGCGCACTTACGCTTTCAACCCAATAAGACAAAATCTCTATTTCATCCGAAACCAAAAGGGTTTTGCCAGTTTGTGGCGCATGGACCTGGAAACTGGTCAGCAGCGACAAATATCGCTGGGTGAGGAATACACTTGGTTGGAGCAAATCGCGGTTGCTCCGGATGGTAGGCGCATCTCGTTGATCGCTTCCAGTGGCTGCATTCCTAAGCGTGTGGTAGTCTTTGAAGAATCAGGTGAGGCGAAAATCTTACGGCGCTCCATGGCAGAGGCTTTGCCCCTATCCGACTATGCCTTACCCCAGGCGATTAGTTGGGAAGGAATGGACGGAGGGGTTGTTTATGGATTGTTCTACGCGCCGCAGAATACAAAGTTTGAAGGGGATGGTTCACCACCCCTGGTTGTGCTTATTCACGGAGGACCAACCAGCCAGCGAACTGCCACGTTTTATCCCGAAGTGCAGTTCTTCACCAGTCGTGGTTACGCAGTATTGCAAGTAAACTATCGCGGTAGCACAGGATATGGCAGAACTTACTGGGATATGTTGCGTGGTAATTGGGGCATATATGATGTGCAGGACTCTGTCAGTGGGGCGCGTTACCTGGTTGAGCAGGGATTGGTGAAAAAGAAGCTTATGGTAATTATGGGTGGCAGTTCTGGAGGATTCACTGTACTCAAAGCATTGGAGGATTACCCTGGTTTCTTCAAAGCGGGCATCAACCTGTATGGGATATCCAACCAGTTCAGTTTTCTGCTGGATACGCACAAGTTCGAGGCGCATTATTCAGATAGTTTATTGGGAATCTTGCCTGAAGCAGCAGATATATATCGCCAGCGCTCTCCGATTAACTTTATTGATAAGATACAGGATCCGCTTGCCATCTTTCAGGGTGAAATTGACCGTGTGGTGCCGCGCATCCAGTCCGATGAGGTAGCGGACTCGTTAAAACGGCGGGGTGTGCCTTTTATATATCATGTGTATGAGGGCGAAGGGCACGGTTTTCGTAAAAGCGAGACGATTGAGCATTATTACCAGGCGATCGACAGCTTCTTGAAGCAGTATGTGATTCTTACTTAGTGTTGCGCCATAATTTCCAAACTATAGAGTCACTTTCGCCGCGCAACACTAGAAGTAAACTATGAGTGAAAGAGGGAATTTTGCTGGATGGATTTCTATCCATCCAACCCATAGTGCAAGGCACCTGGCGCAGCCCGGCGACGACCCCTGGAATCTAACCAGCCACCGCGAAAGCTGTCTAACTCCATACTGAACTTCATCCAATCCGGTACTAGTAATACAAGACCGGTTGTCTTTGGCGAGAACATCTGGGGCGCCAGGAAAAAGCGTAATAATATCGGATGCAGTGGGTAACCGTTCAACTCGATCACCATTGCCGTCTTTCCATAGAGAGGGAAAAGCAGTTGGCGCTGAGCCCAACTTGCCTCGTGCGGCGGGTAGAGCTGTTGGAAATCGGCGGGATAAAACCTGCGGATACGGCGGTAAGAGATATTGGTGCGTAAAAAGGGTGTCACCAGGCGAATATGGTCTTTATGCGCTTGTATATAGGCCACTTTTCTCCCAAAGAAAGCAAACATAGTATAGCTTAGAAGTACAATAGCCGCCACAAAGAGCCATACATTGTCCTGAGATGTGAGTAGCTGAATATTGCTAAACCAGGACCATCCCCAAATCGCGAGTAGTATTAACCCAAGTGCCAACGTTGAACCCCATAGCCTATCCATCACCCGGCGGTAAAGCAAGAGGGGGTAGCGTTTGCCTTTCTTTCGGCGTCTCATTTGGGCCTCCTTGTAGATTTAAATGAATAATCGGACGAAACTTTACTGCCGTTTTTCATTCCATCGTAGGAGAATACCGAAAAACGGGTTGTGAATCTAAGATAACATATGGGTGCTTAGTTTTGCCTCACAAGTTAGTAAGGCAAACCAGATTGTTATTTGCGTTCCCCCATTATGTTTTTTCGCCGTGATCGGGCAAAGCGTTGTCTAATAGGCCTTATGGGCTGGTGTTTCCCATAGGAGTTTCGTTTTGCAATTGAGTTGTGGCGTAATAGTCGCACAGGTCCTGTAGCGGACAGATTGCGCAGTTAGGCCGCCGCGCTTGGCAGATTTCACGTCCCAGGCGGATAATGTTTAGGTGCGCGGCGTAATAAGTCTTCGGTGGGAATAGATTCGCTAAATGCTCGTGAGCTTTATCGGCGTTCATTTGTGACGGCCGTAAACCAATCCGACCGCTGACGCGATGGATATGGGTATCTACCGGGAAGGCCGGTTTTCCTAGCGAGAACAAGAGCACGATGGCCGCGGTCTTGGGGCCGACGCCTTTGAATTGCATCAACCAGTTGCTGGCTTCCTCGGGAGAGAGCTCCTCCAGGAAATCCAGGCTGATTTCTCCGCGTTGATCGCTTATCTCGCTGAGGGCGTGCTGGATGCGGGGACCTTTCTGGTTTGCCAGGCCAGCGGAGCGTATGGCCTCGATCACCTCTTCCTGGGGGGCATCGCGCACCTCCTCCCAGGTAGGAAATCGTGCCCTCAGGGTCTCAAATGCGCGATCACGGTTAGTGTCATTGGTGTTTTGGGATAGGATTGTAGAGACTAATTCGTCCACCGGTGGTAGGGGATTACGCCACTCAGGATGACCATAGAAATTTATCAGTGTTTGGTGGACAGCGAGGGCGCGATCGTGTAGTTCCATAATCTCAATATTTCCGGTAGTATAGCGTCAGTTCGGGATAAGCGAGAGAAACCCGGTTTTTAGCCCGGAATCAGCTCGAAAAAAGCTGTGTGACACCCAAAAAAGCTTCTTTATGCCTTCATCTGGATGAAAAACCGGGTTTCTGATCCATGTTTTTCTTATCCCGAATTCACGTAGGTATATTATTTCGTCAGGGATAAATTAGATAGTAACGTTCTGCTTCAATTTGAAACAAGGGCGTGCTTGCCCAACCACTAATTTCCGCCAATTGTGCACTGGAAAGGTGGGGCCAAATTTTACCAAAGCATCCAGCTCGCTCCTGGAAAGCGCAACCAGTTGTCGTAAGACTTCGATACTGACGGCCGAACGAGCGCGGGCTTTGAGGTCGCCATCCGCAATTTTCAGGGCGATCCCCAGTGCGGGTGAGCCAGGGCCGAGCGCACCAGGAAGCAATCCTATACCTTGATAACCTTCAGCACCACCCTTGGATAAAAGACGACCCTGGGCGATTTCCATCAGACTGGTATCGAACTGCCCCGGACCACTCACCATGACAGGGTGAGTGGTCATGGCCGCGCTGATTGTACGGCAGGCCTGGAGGCGTGACTTGGGCTCGACATTACCTGCAACGGGATCACATAGTCGTGCATATGCCAGGGCGGCATTATATAGCGGTATGGCGAAAATAGGAGCTGAACAACCATCGGTTCCCACTGCGACTTGATCTAGCGGCAATTCGCACATTTCAGCAAAGGTTTGTAGAATATTGCGCTGGATGGGGTGATTGGGGTTGATGTAATCTTTTAGTGGTAGATCTTGCATGCGGGCAAACGCCAGCATTCCGGTGTGCTTCCCGGAGCAATTATGGCGATTTGGTGTGGGTTGTTCTCCTCGCTCTTGTAAGGCCTTGGCGGTGGTGGTGTCAAAAGGTGGATGGACGCCGCACAACAGGTCGCCCTCGGATAAATTAGCCTTGTCCTGGATTTTATTCAATACAGCAACATGTTCGTCGGTGCCGGCGTGCGAAGCACACATCAGGGCGATTTCACGTTGAGAGAGGTTGAACTGGGCTTTCCCATTGTGCTCAATAAAAGGTATCGCTTGAAAGGGCTTCGCCGAGGAACGCAGGTAGGTAGTAGCCTGTGGGTTGCCAAAGCTGGCGACCAGTTGCCCATGCGCGTTAACCACGGCCACTGCGCCATAATGAATTGATTCTACAGTTTCACCGCGTGTTAATTCGAAAATTGGAAGATATGTAGAGGGAGGCATTGACGCTTATCAGTGAAGGATCAAGGACGAAGGGAGGCGATGTTTTATCCGCAAAGAGACCAGGTTATTTGGCCTATCCTTCGGAATCGGGAAGGTCATGTGGACCGGCCGGGCTAAAGTGGCGGTTGTAGTATTGGTAAAGCCCGGTGCGATAGCGTTGTGTAAACCGTTCGGTTTGCGTTCTTGGAAAGCTGAAATCCCTTAGCAGGAATCTGATCAATTTTTCTGTGTCTTCGGGTGGTGCATCACGATTAACAAGACGCTCTAACCTTTGGGAGATTTTTTTGAGGTGTCGGCGCTGCTCTCGAACATCTTCGATGGTCACTATCCCAGCGCGCCCACTGACAATTACATAGTCACGAAAATTATTGGTCAGCAAATCAAGCGTTTCTATCCAGGTAGGCAGGTCAGCGTCGGATAGGTATGGAGGTTGGTTGGGTGTAACTGTATCTCCCACAAAAACGACCTGTTCGTTTGGGGCAACGAACCAAATCGAGCCCTGAGTTGGGCCAGGGTGATGTTCTAAGTGTACTTCGGTCCCACCCCAGTGGAGTATCATGTGCTTGGTAAAAGTGATATTGGGGGCAGTCCAGCGAGTGCCTATGGCATCATCGTATGTTTCCCATTCTGAGCCGCTTTCGAAGCTTTGGCCTTTAAAAATTGCTGGGCGGTTACTGAATGTCTGAGCAGTTTGTAAATGAGACACAATGGTGATCTCCATTATTCGCGCGCCCAGTGTGCGATCAAGATGGGAATCCAATAGGACCAATAAACGATTTGTGCCTCCGCGATGGTTGATCAGTGCCGAGCGCCAGGAACGCGCATCTTCCGGGCGGAGCGGTGCGTCGATCATAATAGTGCCATGCGAGGTTACCAAGGCACCTAGCGTAACGCCAAGGAAAGAATCTTCAAAGTAAATTCCCTGTTTGATGTGTTCCATGAATCACCTGGTTTGGTCTTTGTTAATTTGTTAGGATTTACGCAGTTTAGCGAGGAAAACTCCGAAGTCTGGGCAGTTACGATAATTTTATCTCAAAATGTAACCGTCTTACAACTGCTCAAGCTTGAGCGTTCATAAGAGGGAATGTGAATTTGAAGCAAGCTCCAGTATCTGGTCCGTTCTCAACCCAGATACGCCCACCATGGGCTTCTACAGCGAGGCGGCAATACGCCAGGCCCAAACCAAGACCTTTTGGGCCTCCTTTACCATGCAGGCGAGTGAATTTATCAAAGATGCGCGCATGTTCATTGGAGGGGATGCCGGGACCGGTATCCTGAACCCACATGAATACCTCATTTCTGTCTGAGCGAGCGCCAATATAGATTTTACTACCAGGCGGGGTAAATTTCACAGCATTTTCTAGCAAGTTAGTAAGAACGCGCTGGATCATGTCCGGGTCTACCAAGATTTCGGGTAAATCGGCGGAAATTACTATCGAAATTTCCTGGTTTTTATTTTCGACGATGGGATGGACCGTCTCAACAGCTTCATTAATCAGGTGGGTAGGAGAAGTGGCTTGCCGATTGCCGATTGGTTGGCCGGCTTCTAACCGCCTGATATCCAATAGTGAGTTCGTCAGGCGTTGAATGCGCTCTGTAGAGCGAATGGCTATATCAAGCAACGATTTTTGGGCAGGATCAGCATCCTGGGGAATGAGCGATTCCAAAACATCTAAACTGGAAACAATATTCGCCAGGGGTGAGCGGAGATCGTGATAGATCATCGATACCAGATCTTTCCGCAGGTTATCCAGGTTCTTGCGTTCTGTGATGTCTCGTAAAATCCACTGGAGGTGAGAAATCCCCTCGATGGGCGCTTCACGTGCGTAGACCTGGACTGGTACCTCACGTCCCCCATCGGTGCGCAGGCTTGACTCATAAGTCAGCGTTTCGCCTGTGGAGATTTTTTCGAATTTATGCCCAACCTTTTCCTGGTCGACTACCTGCAATTGCTCAATTGACATTCCGATCAGTTCTTCGGCCTCAGTATCGATGATAGCCCAAGCCTGGCGATTGGCTTCAAGGATACTTCCTTCCCAATTGGTGATCAGAATTGGGTCAATGCTGTCTTCAAACAACTCTCTGTATCGTTGGTGGGCGGCCTGAAGCTGTTCAAAAAGCTGGGCGTGGCGGATGGCAGAGCCTGCCAGACTTCCGATGCCTGTAAGTACTGTTAGGGCATCTGGATCGAATACCCCTTCTTTAGGATTGAGAGCCTCCATAATTCCGATCACCTGATCTCGCAAGCGGATAGGAGCGCAGGCGATGGCCTTGGTTTTAAAGTTAATTTGTTTATCCACTTCAGGATAAAAGCGAGGGTCTTCATAGGCAAAAGGTACAATAGCACCGCGGCCTTCTTGGGCTACCCACCCGGCAATCCCCTGGCCCATTGCCAGACGAATACCAACCACGCTTTGTTCCACCTCCCCGGTAGACGCACGAAATTCGAGTTCTCGTGTCTTGGGGTCGATCAGGGCTAGAGAAACAACCTCTACTTGCAATGCCTGGCTTATCTGCTCTAAGATACGCTGTAAAACATCCTCTAAATTTAGGGAAGCGCTGATAACAGCCGCGCTTTCAGCCAGGGCCGTCATGACACGCGCTTTGCGCTGGCTTTCAGCGTATAGCCGTGCGTTGAGCACAGCAATCCCTGCCTGATCGGCTATTGCCTGCAACAGAGCGAGATGCTCTTGTGTGAAGAACTCGGGTGTTGGATGGACTAGGGTTACCACCCCAACTAACATGTCATGGGCCAAGATTGGGACGCTGACAGCCGATTTAGATCCAATGAGCTCTGAAGTGCCATCTGGAAGCTGGATCCAGCGTTTGTCTTTACTTGTATCAGGAATTAAAACGGCCTGGCGGTTACGGCTGACCCAACCGGCCAGCCCTTGGTCGAAGGTGATGCGAAGTTGATGGGTAGCATGTTCGTGGAACTGGGTCCCGGTAATTATGGCTGAATCTGCCGGTTGGCCATCTTCATCCAGAACCAGAATGCTGCCGCTTATCGCCCCAATATTTTCCGCAGAAAGGAAGAGAATCCGTTCTAGAACCGCACGCAGGTCCAGGGCTGCGGCGATCTCACGGCTGATTTCATACAATAGCTCCAACGATGCGCGTGTGTCTTGGTTTTCTGTTTCTTTCTCTTTGAAGTTTAATGACATATCATTTGATAATCCACTTGAATTGATCTTAGCCTTTCTCTATCCCACTCTATTCTGCCATCTTGTTCAGCGAGTCGATGTCACTGGAATATTGAGTATAGCATAATTGTCCTTCTAGCCAGGCAGATACCCCCTTTTCAAATTCGATAGTTGACTCTCTAAAAAAGTTCATGTATTAAGCAGAGAAGCCGAAAGTAGTAGAGAGGTTGTTTTGTCAGTGAAAGAATTACTTTTCAGGGGTTGACTCAGTTATGTTTTCCCCCACCCCTCTGATAACTGGAAGATCGAGCAACAGAACCTCGGTCGCCAGGCGAGGGTTCACATTTTTATCTAATAGGTTAATCGTGCGTTCCAGGGAAGCAACCATCTTATATGCGATTTCCAGCCCAAGATGTGTGGCTATGTTTTCAATTGCTTCGAATTGATCCGGA
The DNA here is from genome assembly GCA_030636125.1 of Chloroflexota bacterium. The sequence continues at coordinate 12,101 of DAOVXM010000010.1, forward strand.
TTGGTGATGGATGCAGACGCGCTGCTTGCTCTGAGGAGCACATCTCGCCACAAGGAAAGCCAGGTAAATATAGCTCCCCGCAGGTTTTCTTTATCTTTTGCGAGTCCTTCCGCATAAGCAAAACGCTCCACCCGACTGGCAGCCAGCAATAAGTGATGATCCCTAAGCCACTCTTGACGCTGTTCCAGAAGGTCTGGTTCGTGGTGCAGCTTCAATGCATAACCTGGTCTCCCGCCTGAAATATGGGCTAATAAGTGTGCTTCTCCCTGCGGTAGACCCCATCGATCCTGTAAACCCTGTTTGACAATTTCCGGGGTGATTGGGCGCAGGCGTAATACTTCGCATCTCGAGACGATGGTAGGTAATAATATTTCGCTGCTTTCGGCGGTTATTATTAAGATAACTTGTGGCGCAGGTTCCTCCAGCGTTTTGAGTAGGGCATTCGCTGCGCTGGGGTGGGCTTCTTCGAATCGCAACAAGAGAGCCACACGGTAGCGAGCTTCATACGGGGCTAGCGACAGGCTGCGCTGTAACTCCCGGATTTGGTCTACTTTGAGCGTTCCCCCAATTTGCTCCGCCTGAACGATTGCTAAATCAGGATGCTGCATCTGTTCGATCTTCTGGCATGTGCGACAGGTGCGGCAAGGTTCGCCCGGAGCCTGGGGTTCGGGACAGTTCACCGCCTGCGCCAGACGTAAAGCCAGGGTGCGGCGCCCCAGGCCTTGGGAGCCGGTAATGAGGTAGGCGTGGCGGTGATTGCCACGGGCGATTTGTTCCTTTAAAAGATTAACTGCCCACTCGTGACCAAGCATGTCCCAGTTCATGAAGTGATTTTAGCAAAGATTATAGGGATTGGCAACAGAAGTGGTTGGCGGATGGATCTCGTTTTCAGTTGACACTCCTAATCCCAACCGTTACAATCTTTCTATATGGATTTTTTGTCTGAACTAAACTCACAGCAGCAGCAAGCGGTCATGGCTGGTAATGGCCCAGTGCTCGTATTAGCTGGTCCTGGCTCTGGTAAGACGCGTGTTCTCACCTATCGTATTGCGTACCTGGTCGGCGCTATGGGTGTGCACCCCTACCAGATTCTGGCCGTGACCTTCACGAATAAAGCCGCTCGCGAAATGGAAAAGCGTGTTTTCGACTTGCTTGATGAGGGACTGGATGGCTCGAACGAGCGCCTGGCTAGCTCGCCCCAATTAGGCACCTTCCACGCTACTTGCGCTCGTATCCTCCGCCGGGAGACGGAACATTTACCGATTGAGTCGAACTTCGTTATCTTTGACAGCGATGATCAAATCAGCTTGGTCAAGCAGGCTCTTAAAGATCTCAATATTGATGATAAACGCTACCGCCCAACTGGTGTACACAGCTCGATCTCGGGGGCGAAAAACGAATTGCTATTACCCGACGACTACCCCATCCAGACTTACCGGGATGAGGTGGTGGCGCGTGTTTACCGCCGCTATCAGGAACTTTTGTTAGCCAGCAACGGGGTGGACTTTGATGACCTATTGCTATGGACAGCTTACTTATTAGAAGAATATCCAGCCATACGCGAAAAATATGCCCGGCGGTATGAGCACGTTCTGGTTGACGAGTTTCAGGACACAAATCTGGCCCAGTACATTTTGCTAAAACACCTTGTGTCTATTCATCTTAATATTTTTGTAGTTGGGGATATCGACCAATCGATCTACGGCTGGCGTGGAGCTGATTACCGCAATGTGCAGCGCTATGAAGAGGATTTCCCAGATACTCAGGTGATCCTCCTTGAACAGAATTACCGCTCGGTGCAGGCCATCCTGGATGTCGCCATGGCGGTGATTGATCGCAATCCATACCGCACCCCTAAGCGCCTGTTTACCGAGCGCGGCTCTGGGCAGAAGATCAACCTGACCGAAGTGTATGATGACCGTGCCGAGGCCACTTATGTTGTAGATACGATTGCCGGACTCGTGGCTCGTAAGCAGGCAGAACCAGGTGATTTTGCTATTATGTACCGCACCAATGCCCAGTCCCGTTTGTTGGAAGAAGCCTTCCTGCGATACAATTTACCCTATAAACTGGTGGGAGCACAACGCTTCTACGGTCGTCGGGAAGTCAAAGACGTGATCGCATATCTTCGTCTGGTGCACAACACGAATGATGAAATCAGCCTGCTGCGTGCGATCAACACACCGGCACGCGGGATAGGCAATAAAACGGTCATCGCCCTGCGAACACAAGCTCAGAAAACCCAACAAACCCCTGGAGAGGTTCTTCTGGAGTTAGCGGGAGGGGATGCATCCGCCCAATGGGGTGCCTTTACACGCCGGGCGGCCACGGTTCTATCTGGTTTCGGTCGTCTTCTCCTTCATTGGCGCGCCCTGCTCTCCGAGGCTACTCCCCTCAGTCTGATGGATCGCATTCTTAATGATATCGATTACCAGTCTTATCTGGATGATGGCACCGATGAGGGGCATGACCGTTGGGAAAATGTGCTGGAATTGCGACGTTTGGCTGCCGAGCACCAGGGGCAAGGCCTGGAGGCTTTCCTTGAACAGGTGGCCCTGGTTTCTGACCAGGACACACTGGATGCTCACGCCAACGCTCCAACCCTACTCACCCTGCACGCCGCGAAAGGTCTGGAGTTCCGCAATGTGTTCATCATCGGGTTAAACGATGGCACCTTGCCACATAGCCGCTCATTCGATGATCCAGATGCGATGCAGGAGGAGCGCCGTTTGTTATATGTCGGAATTACTCGGGCGCAAGATCGCCTCTTCTTAGTGCATGCCCAAAGTCGTAATCTTTATGGGTACTCCGAACCCGCTGATCCGTCCCGATATTTGGATGATATTCCAACGGATCTAATTGCTGGCGCGCATCCTTCTCACTCAAGGAGGGCTGGCTCATCGTCTGCGTATCGTCGTGATCGCTGGGAGGTGCCCGATACGGCGACCGCATCCGTACTGCAGCCCCGCTTTCAGCCTGGAATGCGAGTCCAACACCCGCTCTGGGATGAAGGCTTGGTGCTGAACAGCCGCATCCAGGACGATGATGAGATTGTTGATGTGTTTTTTGAAGATGTGGGATTAAAGCGTTTAGCTGCATCATTGGCAAAACTGGAAATTAAAACTTAAAAACATATCACGCTTGGCGTGACACGTTGTATAATCAAATCACTATGCCTATCCTTGACCCTCATTCCATGGAATTTATCAGCCGCAGCGCGGAACAAACCCGCCGGATAGGTATGCGGCTTGGGGCGTTGCTGCAACGCGGCGATATTATCTGCCTGGTCGGTGACCTGGGTTCAGGGAAAACCACATTTGTACAGGGGGTCGCCTCCGGTTGGGGGTCATTGGATCCTGTTACCAGCCCTTCGTTCGTCTTGGTCAATATTTACCGCGGTACCAATGAGCAGAGGTTCTATCATTTAGATGCTTACCGGTTGAGTGACGCCTTAGAAGCTGAGGCCTTGGACCTTGACGCCATGATAGAAAGTGGGCCATTGGTGATCGAGTGGGCTGATCGTATACAGGATGCCTTGCCCGATGAGTGCTTGTGGGTAACACTGCATTGGATCGATAGAGGCCAACGAGATATGCTGGTTTCCGCGCGAGGCGGGCGTTATCAAGATTTATTGACCACGATCCGCAGACAAGTTTACGGAGTTGTGTGATGTTATTGGCCATCGATACATCCACCCGTGCTATTGGATTGGCCTTGTATGACGGGGTCCAGGTCTTAAGTGAAACTGTTTGGGTCAGTCAGGATTACCACACAGTCGAGTTAGCACCGGCGGTTCGGGAGACGTTAGAGAAATGCGATGTGCAGGTCTTTTCGCTCGAAGCCCTGGCGGTTGCTCTCGGGCCAGGGTCTTTCACCGGCCTGCGAATTGGCCTGGCGCTGGTGAAAGGAATGTCGCTGGCGCATCACCTGCCGTTAATCGGTGTTCCCACTTTAGATATCGTGGCTGCGGCCCAGCCATTGCGGGATGAGCCAATGGCTGCAGTATTGCATGCTGGTCGTGAGCGCTTGGCGGTTGGTTGGTACCTGGTTATAAATGATCACTGGCAGCAAACCGGCAAGATCGAAGTGCTCACACCTCAGGAGCTACACCGACGAATTAAAAAACCTACTCTTGTGTGTGGAGAACTCACGCAGTCTGTTCGGGGTTTATTAGAACGCAAACGCGTGAACGTCATTTCTGTTTCACCAGCCCAATGCGTGCGGCGTCCAGCCTATCTGGCAGAATTGGGTTGGCAGCGCTGGGAGGCAGGCCAGGTGGATGACCCGGCTATCTTGTCACCCATATATCTCCATCACCACGATCCGATTCCGGGATGATCTCCTTCCCCAATACCTCTGAGATTCTTATTCGCCCGATGCGTCTAGATGATTTGAAACAGGTGCAAGCCATAGATCGCGTCTCGTTCAGCATGCCCTGGCCGCCGAGTTCTTATCGTTACGAACTTAAAGAGAATCATTTTTCTTTTCTGTACGTAGCAGAAACTCACTTGCATGCTGGAAGGCCAAGAGTAGTTGGAATGATCGTGGTATGGATGATTATGGATGAAGCCCATATTGCTACCCTCGCGGTGCTGCCTGAGTACCGTCAAAGGGGCATCAGCCAGAGGTTGTTGACGGCTGCTTTAAAGGAATCCATCCGCAGAGGGGCGCGTCTGGCAACCCTGGATGTGCGCGCACAAAATAAGATTGCCCAGGCGCTATACCGCCGTTTTCGATTTATAGTTGTTG
>DAOVXM010000025.1 GCA_030636125.1 Chloroflexota bacterium
GTACTTGTTGACTTCATTCTCGAGTTGGGCTACATAATCATCCAATGCATCGGGGGAGACATGACGGGCCAGCTTGGAGAAGATCGGTATGGATTCGGCTTCCAGGTAGACTTCCTGGAAATACGGGTCTAAGTAGCCGTCGAGCGGGGTGATGCTACCGTCTGGCGCCTCCCAGGTGACATCCAGCATATTGCTGGCATTGGCAAGCTGACCACGTACAGGGTCAGCGATCACCCAGTCTAGTTTGCACCAGCCTGGCTCATTTGCAACCTCCTCCCATCCGATCACAGCAGGGGTGCCGTCTGGTTTGAAGGCTTCGATCTTACCGGCGCGCATATCCTTGGGCGTCCAGGATACAGGCGAACCAGCTTTTATCGGCGTCCCATCTTTGTTGACCTCATACGGGTAAGACCCGAACTTGATCTCGATCAATTGGTAAGTGGGTCCTTTTTCAGTGCTCAAAGCTTTTTCCCGGATAAGTTCGGCCAGGATGCGGCAGGCCGCCTCACGTGTGTCGGCCTTTATGTTTACCCGCTCGAAGTAATCGGCATCACCGGGATAACTCTGTATCTTGGACTGCGCCGCTGATCCGGATAATGCCAGAGCGGTCTCCACTAAACCTGGCTGGTCATTGAACTCGACTAAGCGTCCGATCTCGCGGAAATGCTCTAAATCTTCTGGGCTGAAGTCGAGCATGGTGACTTTGTGCCCGAAGACGCCACTGCTTATATCAACGATTACATTATCGTCATGTGCGTGAGAAGCAGCGATCGCGGTTAACCATTGAAGGGCTTCTTCCTCATCTATCTCGACGCCCAATCGCTGGGCGGATTCAATAATCCGCTCTAATTCAGTAGAAGAGGAGGAGGCTTGGGTATCATTCATTGTTTTCTCCAGTGTATTTGTCTGGGGATGTTTTGCCTGATGAGTTATCGTCTTTTTTTGTCCTGCGGGGAGCTTCTGCCAACATCTTCCGAAAGATTTCGGCCTGGTCCATGGCGTCTCGCAGGGCATGGTGGGTGAGCTGTTGGTCGCCCAGATAGCGTTGGATGACTGAGCGCATGGATGTCTCCGGCCAGGTAACGCCTGTCAAACCCATGTAAAACGACTTGATGTCCAGGGAGGCATGACCGAAAGGGTTACGACCCAGATAACGGTGGAAATAATCGTTGACGAACATCCAGTCAAATGGGGCGTTAAAAGCTACGAAAAGAGGTCGTTGGTCTTCAGGGACTGTCTCCTTGAGCCAGTTGTCAAATTGTCTCATGCCATCGGCTGGCTCCATCCCGTATTCTGCCAGCCTGTCCATTGATAAGCGGCTCACTGCTAGCGCTTCGGGAAGGGCATTCATACTAACCGGTTTCAGTTCCACGTAAAATGTGTTTGGTCTTCCAAAGATGGTGCAGGCACCAATCGTAAGCAGCGAGTAATCCGCTGGGTTTGGTCCGGCTGTCTCCACATCAACGGAAATGAAGGGCTTGTCTGGGGGATTTATGTTCATATCTGTCATTTTATATCTCTTTCGCTATGAAGATACACCCCCTACGGTTTTGTCAGTGACTAATATACCATCATTCTCCCTGCTGGTATAATTCGTTCACACGACCTTGCTAATCAAACTTTTTCGGTATTCTTCTTCGATGTTTTAAAAAACGGAAATTAAGTTTCATTTGATAATCCACTTAGAAAAATCAAAATCCCATAAGATCACATACATGAGTCTGTAACCTTAAACCTAAAGTGAGCTCAATAGACGAAATCAAAGCCCGTATAGATATAGTAGATTTGGTCTCCGAAACGGTTCAATTGCGCCGCTCGGGAAAGAACTACACGGGCTTTTGTCCTTTTCATAGCAACACGCGCACGCCAGCCTTTGTCGTTTTCCCTGAGACGGGCACCTGGCGCTGCTTTGGGCAGTGCAATGAGGGTGGAGACATTTTCGGCTTTATGATGAAGAAAGAGGGTTGGGATTTCCCTGAAACCCTGCGCTACCTGGCTGATAAAGCTGGAGTGCAGCTTAAACCTCCCACGCCACAAGAAGAAGCCGTAGCTGAAGAGCACGATCATTTGCGCGCCTTGCTGGAAGAAGCGGCGACATTTTACCGGCATCAATTAATCAACACCCCCCCAGGACAATCAGCCCATGAGTACCTGCAGCAGCGGAGTTTGAGTGAAGAGACAATTGAAGCTTTCGGTCTGGGCTATGCTCCCAATTCCTGGGATGCTGCCACAACTCATTTTAAGGCTAAGGGTTATATTGAGCAGGAACTCCTGGACGCCGGTTTGGTCACCGAACGTGAGAGCGGAGGCGTATATGATCGTTTCCGCCACCGGGTGGTATTCCCAATCCGGGATGAACGCGGGCGCATGGCTGGATTCGGGGCTCGCATCTTGAACCCTGACGATCTGCCGAAATTCCTCAATTCCCCTCAAACGGCTGTTTTCGATAAAGGGCATTTACTCTACGGTCTTGACCGCGCCCGCAAGCCCATTCGAGCCCAGGACCAGGTCGTGATCGTTGAAGGGTATCTGGATGTGATCGCTCTCCACCAGGCGGGGTATGCCAATGCAGTTTCCCCAATGGGTACAGCTCTCACTGATCATCAGCTTAACTTGCTCAAGCGCTTTTCCCGCCGCATAATATTGGCACTCGATCCTGACGCGGCTGGTGACAAGGCTACTCTGCGTGGCCTTGAGATTGCACGCCAAACCCTGGACCGGGAATCGGACCCCGTCTTCGATGCGCGTGGCCTGCTGCGCCACGAAGCTCGTTTGAGGGCTGATATTCGAGTGACGACTTTGCCGGAAGGGATGGACCCGGATGATGTGGTCAACCGCGATCCCGAAGAATGGGAGCGTATCATTGAGAACGCCAAGCCCATCGTCGCTCATGTTATGGATACACTGTCAGCCTCCTATGACCTGGACGATGCTAAAGCCAAGGACGAAATCGCTTCGCAGGTCTTGCCGCTGATTAAGGATATCCCAAGCGCAATTGAACGCGATACTTACCGTCAGCGTCTCGCTCGTCTCTTGCGCGTGGATGAACGCGCGTTATTAAGTGAGCCACGTAGCCGGCCTCCAAGCCGGAGGCGTTATCGATCGCGCAAATCTACTGAAACACGGAAAGCTGAACCAGCGGTAACCCCTATGTCAAGCAGTTACTCGCTGGAAGCCCATGCGCTGGGCGTACTTCTTCGTCGCCCAGACTTGCTCTATAAAGTAGATCGTTACCTGCAAGAGGAGGGTTTGAGTCGCCTGTCTCAGGATGATTTCCAGCATGCTGACCATCAGACCATATTGAGCACCCTCCGGGATTCGATCAACCAAGATATGGCCGAACCGCTCAATTACATGCTTAATAGCCTTTCCCTGCCCATGATGGAAGTGGCGGACGATCTATTAGCGCGGACAGAGAACCTTGATCCAAACGAGGGCCGTGTCCTGGGAGACTTATTGCGCACATTATTGGATTTACGCCATCGATATGTTCGCCAAAGTATCGAACATCTGCAGTATTTAATGAAAGATGCGCAGGGGCAAGGTGACTTAATGGCCACACAGTATCAGCAATCTATGGTACAACATATTAGCATCCGCCATAGGCTGGATCGGGCGCGCGGGCACTATAGTAGCCGAATGTCGCCAGATCACAAATTGGGGACCTAAGATCATGAGCAAAAGCTCCGATTCCCCTGAATCTTCCCGAAAAGTACCTGCTAATCCGGAAGAAACCCAAGAAGAAAATATAGACATCCGCGAAGCGTTGCCTATTAATAATATAGGTGATTTGCTGGTGGAGATAAATAACACTCAAGGTATTGAAGAGCCTGACAGTGAGACCCTGGCATTGGAAGCCAAAGAATTGGATAAAATAGCCAAGGAGAAGCCCCTACAAGTGCTTGAAAGGCCCGATATAGTGATGGAGTTGGGCGAAGACCCGATTCGTCTTTACTTAAAGGAAATCGGGGAGATAGATTTGTTGGACACGGATCGGGAGTTTTGGTTGGCTACCCAACTGGCGGCCCCCCAGCGGATTGATCTGTTGAGCCGCGGGCACCCAATCGCCCGGCGAGGTTCTGAAGGTCGCGAGCAGCGCATCGTTCCCCAGAGCATTTTCCAGGCATTATTTGTTGAATTGAGTACCGCCTGGAAGCGCGTCATTGAAGATACCACCCGTCTGGGTTTCGATTGTCCTGACCTGGGTTTGATTATATCTGAGGCACAGATGCTGCGCGAAACTTGGGATATAGATACTCCTTCATATCTGCGGGCTTATTTGGATAATGGTTTCTGGGGTATTGATCCACTTTGGGATGGTGTCGCCCGCAATGCTTTTGATGTCTTCCTTTACCTTTATATGTTGCCCGACACTTTAGCCACCTCTCTCCTGGAGTATGTCGAAGAGCATGGGGATTTGCCCCCTGAAGATAGGCTGCCCTCACCTGACTTTTTGGATGAGGATATGGGAGCAGAGACCAGCCATTCACTCTCCAACTCATTCCTTTCACGTCACATGCCTCCAGATGAGCTGCTACAGACTGAATTGGACGATATACGCGTGCGCGCAGAGGAGGCACAAAATGCCGTCATCCGCGCCAATTTGCGCCTGGTTGTGAGCGTAGCTAAGCGTTATATTGGAAGGGGAAGCACGTTCCTGGACCTGATTCAAGAGGGCAATATTGGCTTGCTGAGGGCAGTGTCGAAGTTTGATCCTACGCGCGGCTATAAGTTCAGCACATACGCTACCTGGTGGATCCGGCAGTCGGTCAGTCGGTCTATAGCTGATCAAGCCCGCACCATCCGTATACCAGTGCATATTTTCGAATCGATCAATCGTCTATTGCGTGTCCAGCGCAAACTTGTTCAGCAGTTGGGCCGTGAGCCATCAAGTGAAGAGCTTGCGCTTGAGGCTGGTTACCTGGACGAGATGGATCAAAATGCCATTGCTCAGGCTAAAGTGGATAATATTCCCATACCACCTGACATGCACCGTCGCTTGACCCGGGCTGCTGCCAAAGTGAATCGCATACTGCGCGCAGCAGAAGAGCCAATGTCTCTCGAGAGCCCTGTGGGGGGTGAAGATAACAGTCAATTGGGTGATTTCATTGAGGATGAAGATGCATTGGAACCGATGGATGCCGCCGCTCGCGAGATGTTGCGTGAGTCGGTGAAGAATGCGTTAGCTGTGCTTTCCGACCGGGAACGCCAGGTGCTCGAGCTTCGCTTCGGACTGGCGGATGGTACGGACCATACGCTGGAAGAAGTTGGCCAGTACTTCAGCGTGACGCGTGAGCGAATTCGCCAGATTGAGTCAAAAGCTTTGCGTAAATTGCGCCATCCCACCCGTAGCCGCCATCTACGCGATTACCTTGGTTGATGGCTTGTCCCCTCTTTGTGAAAATTTGCACTCACCCTACCTGCTATAAACATCCTGTGATATACTTCAGAGCGATTGCCTCCGGGTAACCTTGTCACTTAATACGACCCACTGGTGAGGAAGATTATTATGTTCCTTGAATACATCCCCATCGCGATCTTAATCATTTTAGCTATCGGCCTTGCGGTCCTAATTGTTATCCTTGGCCATGCCTTTGGGCCACGCCGCCCTACCCCAACGAAATCAATGCCGTATGAGTCCGGCATGACCCCCATTGGTCCAGGTACTCGAAGAATGCCGGTCAAGTTCTACCTGGTGGCGGTGCTCTTCATCTTGTTTGATATAGAAGTGATCTTCTTTCTCCCATGGGCGGTTGTCTTCCGCCGTCTGGGTCTTTTTGGCTTGATAGAAATGTTTGTGTTTATCTTTATCTTATTGGTAGGTTACATTTACGCGTGGAAGAAAGGAGCACTCGAATGGGAGTAGAACAAAAGCTGGGTAATATGGGGGTGGTCACTACCTCTTTAGAAATGGCTGTCAACTGGAGCCGCACCAGGGCGATGTGGCCCTTGTTATCCGGTTTGGCCTGTTGCGCCATTGAAATGATGTCGGCCCAGGCTTCGCATTATGATATGAGCCGTTTTGGTATGGAATTGATGCGGGCCAGTCCCCGCCAGTCGGATTTGTTGATTGTTGCTGGGCGGGTATCACGTAAAATGGCACCTGTTATACGCCGTCTGTACGACCAGCTGCCCGACCCCAAGTGGGCTATTGCCATGGGTGATTGCGCCTCATGTGGGGGTGTATTTAACAACTATGCCATTGTTCAGGGTGTAGATGAGGTTATTCCGGTGGATGTATATGTGGCCGGTTGTCCCCCGCGTCCCGAAAGTTTGATCCATGGTATTCTCACCTTATACGATAAAGTACAAAGTGAGAGCATAACCACTTGGAAATGATATATCTTATTCCAACACTCCGAGATAAATTATGAGCGATTACCTCCAATCGGTCCTCCAGACCCTGATAGAACGTTTTGAGGTCGAAAAGCGGACTTTTCGCGATGAAACAACGCTGTTCGTGAGACCCGAAAATATTGTCGAAGTTTGCCGCACTTTACGGGATGATTTTGACTTCAACATGCTTGCCAGTCAAACGGCGGTGGACTACTGGCCTCAAGATGATCCCAGGTTTAATGTGGTTTACCAGATGCATTCCCTGCCTCACAATATTTACCTGTGTTTGCGTGTACCGGTATCAGGGCAGAATCCCACCGTTCCTTCGATTGTAGGCATATTCCCGAATGCGAAGTGGCACGAGCGCGAATTATGGGACATGTTTGGTATACGTTTTGAGGGTCATCCAGACCTGAGGCGTATTTTAATGCCTTACGAGTGGGAGGGTCATCCACTGCGCAAAGATTACCCATTGGGGTATGAAGAAGTCCAATTCACTTTCAACTATGATGAGATCGATTTGCGCAAGCCCTATGTTAAAGAGTGAGTGACACGTTGTAAGAGGACATTATGCCCCAACTCGAAGAAGTCACCTTAGATGAAATAAGACACCTGGTTTCTGAGCGTGCCATCGCAGGGGAAACCATGTTGCTCAATATGGGACCGCAGCACCCCAGCACCCATGGTGTATTACGTTTGTTGTTAGAGCTTGACGGGGAGATAGTTGTCAATTGTGTCCCGGATATTGGCTATCTGCATACCGGTATTGAGAAGAACATGGAAGCCAAGACTTACGAGAAAGCCGAGGTTATGACAGACCGCTTGGATTATCTGAACACGGTCGGCAACAACCTGGCCTATTGTATGGCAGTTGAAAAACTGGTCGATCTCGATGTCCCAGTTCGCGCCCAGGTCATTCGCGTTATCTTAACTGAGTTGCAACGCATCGCTTCTCACCTGGTGTGGCTAGCCACCCAGTCGCTCGACCTGGCTGCCATGTCGGTCTTCCTGTACTGCTTCCGTGAGCGCGAGCATATACTTGATATCCTCGAAATGGTTTCCGGACAGCGCATGATGACCACCTATATCCGTCCTGGTGGCTTGTGGCGGGATGTACCGGTCGAATTCGAGGCTGCGGTGCGCGAGTTTATTGAGTATTTCCCGCGGCGCATTAACGAGTACGAAGCCCTATTAACCAAGAACCCAATCTACATCGACCGCACTAAAGGCATCGGCGTCATCTCTGGTGAGGATGCTATCCATTGGGGTTTGACCGGCCCCACCTTACGAGGGTCGGGTGTCAGTTATGACCTGCGCAAGGCGCGTCCTTATATGGGTTATGAGCAATATGACTTTGAGGTAGCCGTAGAGCAAGCGGGAGATGTGTACGCCCGTTACCAGGTTCGTATCGAAGAAATGCGCCAGTCCTTGCGTATCGTTGAGCAAGCTTTGGACAAGCTGCCGTATGGCCCTGTGCGCAGCAATAACCGCAAGTTTGTGCCGCCACCCCGTTCTGAGTTGGGCACCAGCATGGAGGCGCTGATCCATCATTTCAAGCTGTGGACGGAAGGTTTTGACGCCCCGAAGGGCTCGGTCTACGTCCCGGTAGAATCGCCCCGTGGTGAGTTGGGTGTCTTTCTGGAAGGGGATGGTGGACCTAAACCTTATCGCGTGCATTGGCGCACACCTTCCTTCATTCATTTACAGGCATTGCCGAAGTTAAGCCAGGGCCTTCTAGTGGCTGACCTGGTAGCGATCATCGGTAGCATTGACATTGTTTTGGGAGACGCAGATCGGTGAACAACCTCGCAGAAAAATACGCCGAAGAAATTCAGACAACTTTGTCCAAATACCCTCCCGACCAAAAACGCTCGGCAGTTATGCCCCTGCTTTATTTAGCCCAGCGTGAAGAGGGTCATGTGACGAAACAATCGATCCAGGAGATTGCCGAGATCTTGGATATCACACCCACTGAAGTTGTCTCCATCGTGGGCTTCTATACGCTTTACCACGATGAACCCGGTGGGAAATACCGGATACAGGTATGTAATGATCTTCCCTGCGCTTTACGGGGGGCTGACCAATTCTTGGAGCAGTTGTGTGAGAACCTGGGCATCAAGGTTGGTGAGACCACTTCTGATGGTTTGGTAACGGTAGAAGCAGTGATGTGCCTGGCAGCATGTGACAAGGCCCCCATGTTCCAGGTGCAGACCGGTGATGGGTTAACTTACCATGAGGACCAGACCGTTGAAAGTGTAAATGAATTGATCGAATCCTGGCGCGAAAAGGAGACAGAGGCATGAGTGAATATATCCTCCTCCGCCATCGCGATATCCCAGACCTGAACACTTTAGATGTTTACCAGGACAATGGCGGTTTTGAATCCTTCCGTCATGCAGTAACCTCCATGCAGCCGGATGAAGTGACTGAGGTGGTTAAAACCTCAGGATTACGTGGTCGCGGTGGGGCTGGTTTCCCTACGGGTGTAAAGTGGACCTTCATGGATAAGAGTAACTGGCCTCATTATGTGGTTGCCAATGCAGATGAATCCGAGCCAGGCACTTATAAAGACCGTGAAATTATGGAAAGCAACCCCTTCCAGTTTATAGAGGGGATCGCCATCTCATCTTATGCCGTTCAAGCTCATGCAGCTTATATTTACCTGAGAGGTGAGTTTTGGCAGGTGGCCCATTTTTTGGATGAAAAAATCGCCGAACTGGAGTCGGCTGGATTATTGGGCGATAATTTGTTTGGCACCGAATATGGATTGCGTATACACACACACCTTGGTGCAGGAGCTTATATCTGCGGCGAGGAAACCGCACTGCTTGAGTCAATGGAAGGTAAATTGGGACAACCCCGCCTGCGGCCTCCTTTCCCGCCATCCTATGGTCTGTTTGGCAAACCAACTGTCGTCAATAATGTTGAGACTCTTGCCAACGTGCCGCTGATCATCAAAAATGGTGGAGACTGGTACCATTCGCTGGGTACCGAAGATACAGCTGGTGTTAAAGTATTCAGCCTCTCCGGACGTGTCAACCGGCCCGGCAACTACGAGCTGCCCTTTGGCACAACCTTTCGGGAATTGATCTTTGAGCATGGCGGCGGTATCCCAAACGGGGGTCAGGTTAAAGCCATTATGGCTGCGGGTGCCTCCTCCTCCTTGATCGTGGCAGACGACAAAGCTCTCGATACACCGATGGATTACGCCTCTGTTCGTGAGCTAGGTGCAGACCTGGGCTCTGCCTCTGTGATTGTGATCGACGATTCAGTGGGTATTGATTGGGTTATCAACAAGACCATCCATTTTTTTAAGCATGAGTCTTGTGGCAAGTGCACTCCCTGTCGTGAGGGCAATTATTGGATGCAGCATCTCACCGAGCGTATTTACAACGGTGACGCCAAGGATGGTGAAGTCCAACTGCTGCATGACGTGGCAAGCCAGGTGCAAAACAAGTGTCTTTGTGCTCTAGGTGAGTTTGCCACAATGGCTGTGGTCTCAGGCATTGAACGCTTCCCGGAAGATTTTGAAGCCAAGGCGAAAGCCTGAGCTGTTTTACATATATAACAAACGATATTACACATTGATGATTTTTTTGGGTCTTTGGGAATTAACGTGCAACGATGCGGGGGTGGGGGTTTTGGCAGGCGCACGCCTGCCAAAACCCCCACATCTGGCGCCTCACTACGGTGAGTTCCAAAGGGCTAATACTTTTCACGCTGGTTTCGTGGAGTTTATATGGTAAAGGAAGTGACCCTGACTATTGACGGCCAACAAGTAAGCGTGCCTGAAGGTACGTTAGTGGTTGACGCCGCCAAGAAGATCGGTATCGATATCCCTGTTTTTTGCTATCATCCCAAGATGGAACCGGTGGGTATGTGTCGTATGTGTCTGGTGGATATCGGTCGCCCGGTACGTGATCGTGACACTGGTGAACTCGTCCTCGAAGAGGATGGATCACCCAAGATTCAGTTTGGTTGGAAACTGGATACAGCCTGCACCGTGCCGGTCTCGGAAGGGATGGTCGTCCAGGGTATGACTGAGAAAGTCCAGGAAGCCCGCAACGATATCCTCGAATTCTTGCTCACATCCCATCCTTTGGATTGCCCTATTTGCGATAAGGGTGGTGAGTGTCCACTGCAGAACTTGACCATGGCTTTTGGTCCGGCCGAGAGCCGATTCCTCTATGATGATAAGATTCACTTGGATAAACATGTTCCTTTAGGCGAGCTGATCTACCTGGACCGTGAACGTTGTATCCAATGTGCCCGCTGCACCCGTTTTCAATCTGATATCGCAGATGACCCGGTGATTGGTTTTTACCAGCGCGGTCGCAGCCTGGAAATCGTCACCTATTCCGAGCCAGGTTTCGATTCCTACTGGTCGGGCAACACAACCGATATCTGCCCGGTAGGCGCTTTAACCACGGCTGATTTTCGATTCGGCGCCCGCCCGTGGGAATTGAACACTGCCGCATCCATCTGCACTCATTGCCCGGTTGGCTGCAACCTGAGTTTCAATACTCGCCGTGAAGCTAAATCTGGTGGAGAAATTGTCATCAAGCGAGCTATGCCCCGCCAAAACGAGTGGGTCAACGAGCTCTGGATTTGCGATAAAGGTCGTTTTGCGTACCACTTCACTGAGAGCGAAGATCGCCTGACCCAACCGTTGATTCGGGTGGACGGCGAACTTGCCCCTGCCACCTGGGACGAGGCCCTTGAGCTGGTCGCTACCAAGTTTAAGCAGAGTGGGAAAGAAACCCTGACTCTGGTAAGCGGTCGTCTTTCCAATGAAGATTTATTCAGCCTGAAGCGGCTGGCGGATGGAGTTGGCAGCGGAACTGCCCTCTATTCCCATATGGCTGGCGGTGATCTCGTCGCTCAAATTGGCGCAGGCCAGGGCACGAATATCACTGATATGGGCGCGGATACCGCCATCCTGGTGGTGGCCTCCGATCTAGAAGAGGAGGCTCCGCTATGGTGGTTGCGCGTTAAAAGCGCGGCCCAGCGTGGCGCCACCCTGATCGTTGCCAATCCGCGGCCCACGAAGACTGACCATTATGCCAGTCACGTAATACGATACGCGTATGGTGAAGAAGTAGATACGCTGCAAGCCCTGGTCAAAGCTGAGAGCGAGGCCGGAAAAGCCTTCGCCGAGGCCGAAAACGCGGTTGTGTTCTTCGGTAGCGAAGGGATTGGCTTCGATGCATCTCAACCTCTTGCCCAGACTTGCGCCAACTTGCTCATTGCCACGGGTCACTTTGGGAAGCCCAATAATGGCTCGGTTGGAGTCTGGCCGCGTGCGAACACTCAAGGTGCTTGGGATATGGGCTTTCATCCCACTGCCGATCTGAAAGCTGCGCTCATTGGCGCAAAAGTCCTCTATCTCGTCGCTGCCGATCCGGTAGGCGATGACCCGGCTTTGGCCACGGCTGTGGAGGCTGCGGA
>DAOVXM010000420.1 GCA_030636125.1 Chloroflexota bacterium
GTTTATAAAAAGAAATACCAATAGACCAACCCAAATGTCACGACATAAGCTACGGGGTATATCCAAAGCGTATATTTGTCAATCCTTTGCGCTAATTCCTCTTTCCCATTGGCTTCCAAACGTTGCAAGTAAACATTAAAAGCAACCACCACTACGCTGATAAAGAAGGTGCTCGCCAGGATCGCATCTAGGAAAGTTAAATAACCTAGCTTTGGTAAACTGTCTGAGATGGTAAAGTTAAAGGCGATAAATAACAAGAGATTACCGGTTGTGATCTCGACTCGCCGCATGTAATTTTTCAAGAAGAAGGTGATCCAGGCCACCAGGATGATGAGTGCTAGAGGTACAAAAAAACGGATAAGGTAGAAAGTTAGCGCCCGTTTCGCATTAAAATGGTAGGAGAATTGCGACCTTTCACCAAAGTTTTCCACAGTTTCGATGATCGTCTCAAAATCCGTAACCACCCATTCCTCTTCACCCAATTGCTCCCCAAGTTTGCTCGCTCCTTCAAGGTCTTGGTAAATATAGACATCCTCAGAGAAGAGTAATTGGACGCGTATATAAAAATCTTGCGAGTCAAAGGGGAACTTCCTGAAATCAAAATCCGGGGCCTGCAAAGTAACTGAAAATCGTTCAAAGTAAGATGCTTCGCCATCTGGCCTAACAACCACAATTTCACTCTGTGACCAGCGGTTGCCCTGTTGATTGAACAAGATGAATTCAGGATATCGCTTATCATTATCCGTAGCCCACTTGACAAACTCAGAAACAGTAAATATCTTAGTATCACAATCACACGTATCTGGGCTGAACGCCCATGTTGGATCCTGCCAGGAAAAAATTAAATTTGCAACAACATCGTAGTTTTCAGCTTTTTGGTCGACACCAGCAATTTGATCCATCTGGATGCCAACCTTGACGTCGATCGGGTCATGGACGACAGGTTGACCCACGGACTCCGCCTTGCCTGCCAGCACCTCTGGTGAGTTAAGACCAAGTAGTAAACGAAAGTCACCTGTGGTTATTTCTTCACCTTGGGTGCCGCTCGAGATGACCAAACGGTCGTTTTCGCTCACTTCATCAAATTTATACTCAAAGGCTATGCTGGTATCTTTACCTGAAAAATTGCCACTTCGCAGGGGTTTATGCCCGAAATCCTGCAGCACTACAACCGGGTGCAGGTCACCAGAAGTAGCTTCCACAAAAACATAAAGCGTGTCCCCGGTGTCTACATTTCGCAGGATATAAGTTCGTTCTGTTCTCTCTGGAGTCAATATGCCCTTAACCTCCTGAATATCGATATTAACCCGGGAGGCCGATCGATTAAGTACTGCGATGGTATCGCCTGTTGGTGAGACCTTACCTGTTAATACTTCTGGTGCGTTCACTCCCACTAATAAGCGGAAATCCCCGAAGGTGTCTTTTGTAGGTGTACCGCCGGCTAAAAGCTGGTAGCTACCATCGGCTGGCACAATATATTCTAAGGCAGCATCGTACCCTTCGCCGCTATCATCATCCCATTTGAGGAAGAATTCATCTGAAATCTCCTTAATAACGACCAGCGGATCTCTTCCCGCGGCGATCTCACGCTTAAGTTGTGGAACAATCACATCAAACAAATTGGATAGGCCCATATCTGCATCCGCGAGAGCCACATAAGCATCTAAGTTCCCTGAGGTTCTCTGCATGTAAATATAGAGTTTATCTCCTTGCTTGAGGTTGGGCAAAGTGTAAATTGAAGATCTGCGATTACCGAAATACCCAGTGAGCGTTTGAACCGCTCTTTCCTCCTCATCCTGAGCCAAAGCAGTGCCTGCAATAGCCATTAATATGGATATTAAGGTAAGTGTTACTATCCCCCATCTAAACCAGGTTTTTTTATTGCCGCCGATGTTTTTAATTCTCGTGACATTTTTTTTCATTTAGCATTTGCCTACCCAGGTGGATTATTGAAACTTAATTGGTAGCTAAAGATTAGTATAGAGAGATCCGGAATCTGGAATCCATCCCGTTGAAGTATACACGATTTGATAAATGGCTGCGCATAATTACTTGTGAATATACTTCAAACCTGAACCGGTATTGAAGAGCACAATTCGCTCCTCCGATTGTATCCAGCCACGCTCGATCAATTTGTAAAGCCCAGCCAGGGTTGCCGCACCTTCCGGTGCCGCAAAAATCCCTTCCGTTCGACCGAGATGCCGCTGGGCTGTTAATATTTCTTCATCACTCACAGACACTGCTGTCCCGTTACTCTCCCGGATGTCTTGCAACATCTTTCTATCCGCAAAGCTCTTGGGAACGCGTATACCTGAAGCAATGGTCTGGGCACCCTCCCAAAATTCGCAGTTTGTGGCACCCACCTCAAAAGCCTCAACGACCGGTGCGCACCCCGCAGCTTGCACTGCCACTAAGCGTGGTCGGTTGTTACCCTCCAACCAGCCCAACTTTTCTAATTCCGCAAACGCTTTCCACATCCCTACTAACCCTGTTCCACCACCGGTAGGGTAGATGATCACCTCTGGCAGCTCCCAGGAGAACTGTTCAGCCAGCTCATACCCCATCACCTTTTTTCCTTCGGTGCGGTAAGGTTCTTTAAATGTAGAGACCGAAAACCAGCCTTCAGCTTGTGCTTTTTCTTCAGCCATGGCTGCAGCATCACTGATTAAACCATTTACCATAATAACCTCAGCGCCAGTTATGCGACTCTCTTCAATATTCGCCAGTGGTGTGTCATGTGGCATAAAAATGCAGGCTTCCAGACCGCCGCGCGCTGCGTAGGCTGCCATGGCACCGCCAGCATTGCCTGCCGTGGGAATAATCACCCTTTGGATACCCAGCTCCTTAGCTTTCGATACCGCCGCCGCCAGGCCACGCGCCTTGAATGTCCCAGTTGGGTTGACAGATTCATCCTTGACGTACAGTTGGGAGAGTCCATGCTCATCTCCCAGGTTGCGAACGTGGAGCAAAGGTGTATCCCCCTCCCCGAGAGTTAACATATTTTCGGGGTCATGGACCGGCAGTAATTCCCGCCAGCGCCACATACCCGCAGGTCGTTGGCGCATCTGCTCCCGGTCGAGGCTCTGCCGAGCGCCCTCCAGGTCATAATGAGCCAATAGAGGTGACTGGCACTCGGGGCAGAACGTCTGGACTAAATTCGGATCGAACGAGTGGGAACATTCAGTGCATTTGAGATCGGTTAAGTAGGACACAAGTTATCTCCAACACATGTTAGAAGCATGTTTTACCTAAAGTGTTCTGTCACCGTATATTCAAGACGTCAAATTATGATTGACAGAAAACTAGAAAGGCCATCATTTGGCATCGTGCCATTTAATCCATTATGTGCAACACTAATTAATATTATAACAAGAACTTTTTTAAGGCAACCAGAGTATTCAAAAAAACCAATTTATCACGCCCACACTCAAAGTCACATCATCTGAAATTCTGCTTGTGTGTTCAACCAGGGTATCAGTTAATAAAACCAGAAAGTTCCCAGTAGTCGACTAATTCAATAATCGGCATAGAACGAATTTCATCTCTTCCACTATAATAAGCTAGTGTTGCGCGGCGAAAGTGACTCGATA
>DAOVXM010000093.1 GCA_030636125.1 Chloroflexota bacterium
GATAACGTGCAAGTCTTACGAACCCGCCCTGTACCAGGGCTAGCTGATGAGGCGGGGGCGATCCTGGAAGCGCTGCGCAACCCGATCGGGTCAGTACCCCTTGCGGATAAAGTACGCCCTGGGGATCGGGTGGTCGTTGTGCATACGGATATCACCCGCGCCACCCCTAATGAGCGCATTTTGCCCGTGTTGTTAGAGGAGCTAGAGGGAGCGGGTATTACCAGGCAGGATATCAGCTTGTTGAATGGGTTGGGCACACATCGTCCGCAAACGCAAACTGAACTACGCCAGATGTTGGGCGAATATATCGTGGATAACTACCGTTGCCTGCAACATGATAGCCACGATGAGCACAACTTGATATCATTGGGTGAAACTTCCTGGGGAAATCCGATACGCGTTAACCGGCAGTATCTTGAAGCGGACGTGCGTATCTTAACCGGCTTCATCGAACCACACTTGTTTGCCGGCTATAGCGGCGGCCCCAAAGCGGTGCTGCCTTCCCTGGCAGGATTCGAGAGTGTTGGCAGCAATCACAGCGCGGTCAATATCGCCCATCTCAAAGCGACCTGGGGCATTACTGAGGGCAATCCCATTTGGGAGGAAATGAGGGAAGTGGCCTTGAGAACCGATCCGACCTTCCTCTTGAATGTCAGCCTCAATGCGGAGCGCCAAATTACGGGTGTTTTTGCCGGGGAGATGCTCACAGCCCACGCGGCTGGTTGCGCATTCACCAAAGAGACCGCCATGGTGCCGGTGGAGGCGCCTTTTGATATCGTTATCACCACCAACAGCGGATATCCCTTAGATCAAAATCTCTACCAGTCTGTCAAAGGGATGAGCGCCGCGGAGCAGATCGTACGTGAGGGGGGCGCCATTATCATAGCCACGGCCTGCGAAGATGGGGTTCCTGATCATGGGGGTTACGCTGACTTGTTGAAACGTGGCGGCTCGCCCCAGGGAGTGTTGGATATGGTGACCAGCCCAGGCTTCAACGAACCTGACCAGTGGCAGGTGCAGATCCAGGCAATGGTGCAGTTGCGGGCAGAGGTCTTCGTCTATAGCGAAGGGTTGACTGAAGGTCAAATTCGAGGGGCTTTGTTGACACCTTGCAGGGATATTTCCAGTACGCTAACGCAATTACAATCCAGGTATAACCATAAGATTTCCATTGCCGTTTTGCCAGAAGGTCCCCAGACAATTCCGTATATACAAGATTAGTTACTACTCGGCCATGGACTGGGGGGAGCAAGACTTCTCACCGCAGATTGAGCAGTTATTTTCATTAAATACTTTTCTCTCCCCATGGATACTTGACCACTTCCCAGACGTGTTGCATAATGCGGTCAGATACGTAGTGTTCCGTCAATTGTGATCGTTTAGTAACAATAGATTGTGGACGGAACACTTTAAGCTTTGTCAAGGATGCATTAATCCGGATATCGATTGAAACTTTCATCCTTGACAAAGCAGTGGTAGGTAAAGCTTTTATCGTATGTACTTAAGTTTTTATGGACACCCTGCGCACTCTCTTCGAGAATAACCGCGACCTGATCCTGTTTGTATACGGAATGATATTCTTTACGCTGGGGTTGATGATCGCCCTGCAATCCCGGCGTTACTCGCGCTTAGACCTGGCTCGCAGTCTGAAGTGGTTAGCAGCTTTTGGCCTGATCCATGGCTTGCATGAGTGGGGGGATCTTTTTATACCCATTCAAGCCACATACTTGAATGAAAGATCCATACAAATTTGGGTGATCCTACAACTACTTTTGCTTTCTATCTCTTTTGCGTTTTTATTTGAGTTTGGTGTGGCGCTGTTACGTCCGCTGGGTGGGATTCGTTGGCCTCATGGTATATCCGTGGGTATATGGCTCCTTTGGGCGATTGTTTCTTTCCTCATCCTCCTTCAAGTTTCCCAGGAATTTGTAGCCTGGCGTAATACAGCCAATGCGTTGGCGCGATACTTTATCGGTTTTCTGGGTGGTTTGCTGGCCGCGTATGGGTTGCGCCAGCAAACGATACATCGCATAGCTCCACTTAACGTCCCATACATTGTAAATACCCTGCGCGTGGCAGGCATAGCATTGTTCCTGTACGCCATCTTTGGGGGATTAGTGCCGCCCCCAGTAGAATTCTTTCCTGGCAATGTAGTCAATAGTATTACGTTCACGCAGACTTTTGGCTTGCCGCCGTTAGTATTCCGCTCTTTGATCGGTCTGGTATTGGCCCTAACCATGTTTCGAGCGTTGGAGGTTTTTGATGTGGAAAACGCCCGCATGATAGAGTCAATGGAACAGCAGCAGATACTTAATGCCGAGCGAGAGCGGATTGGGCGCGAATTGCATGATGGCGCCATCCAGACCGTGTACACTGCCGGTTTATTAGTTGAGTCAGCATCTAAATTAGCTGAACCAGGTAGCCAGGTAGCTGGCCGCCTGGAGAAAGCTATGGCGGTGCTGAATGATGCGATCCACGACTTGCGCCGGAATTTGGGTGAACTTCGACCCAACCCTTGCGACGAGTCATTAACGGTCGCTTTGCATGATCTCACGAGCAACCCGCGTTTTCAATCGATGGTGGATATATCCCTCGATCTTGATATACCCGATACAGAAGCGCTGTCACCTGTGTGTACCGATCATGTTATTGCGATTGTCGGAGAAGCATTGGCCAATGTGATCCGTCACGCTCGGGCGCGGCAGGTAGATATTAGCGCAAGACTAGTTGGTGGACGTTTGGTTGTGACCGTTCAGGATGATGGAGTGGGCTTACCGCGCAAGTTGGAGGCTGGTTATGGCCTGCGCAATATGCGCGACCGCGCCCGTTTATTGGATGGTCAGTTAGAAGTTACAGGCGTCAACGGAAATGGCACCATAGTCGAGCTTGATATCCCCTGGAAAGAAGAGCGATGACCAAAATCCGTGTGCTTCTGGTGGATGACCACGCAATCGTACGTTTGGGAGTGATGACTTTGATCAACGACCAGTCCAATATGGAAGTGGTGGGCGAAGCGGGAACGGCCGCGGAGGCGATTACTTGTGTCGAACGGCTTCAACCGGATGTGGTGCTGATGGACATACGCATGCCGGGTGAGGGTGGCATTGAAGCGACCCAACAAATTGTTACCGATTTCCCTCAGGTCAAGGTTGTCATGCTCACCTCGTATGCCGAGGATGAGTTGTTGGTGAGGGCGATCCGCGCGGGTGCTGTTGGTTACATCCTCAAACAGGTTGGGAATGAGGAGCTTCTGCGGGCTGTAGAGGCGGCTGCTCGCGGTGAGGCTTTGCTGGATTCAGCAACCACAGCCCGTTTACTGGCGCGGGTGAGGGAGACAGAACGCAAAGTCGAAGAAGACGCTTTTCGCGATCTCTCCGGACGGGAGATGGACGTGCTTGCCGAGCTGGAGCGCGGGAAGACTAATGCTGAGAGTGGGCAGGTGTTAAACTTAAAAGAAAAGACAGTTCGTAATTACGTTAGCAATATTCTCGATAAGCTAAACCTTTCTAATCGTGTCGAGTTAGCTACCTACGCGGTCCAACATAACCTGTCTGAACACCGTTGAAGGGAGTGAGCGCTCCAATAACAAATGGGCCGGAGATCTCCGGCCCATTTGTATTAAAGTAAGCTCACAGGGCTTAAGGTTGATCGTGGTAGTCGGTTGCGCCTGCGATCAGCTCGTCGTCGGTTTTTTCAGTGGCAAGACCAGCCCCGTGGCAGTGGCGGCAGGCAAAGTTCAAGCCGATCTGTGATAGGGCCACACTGCCATCTTCATTGAATTGCTCGATTTGATTGGGATCGATCGCCATTAGATGGGTGCGGATATCACCGGTGTACTTATCGATGTTGCCCACGGCGCTCTTGACCATGAACGGCATGTGGCATTCAATGCAAGCCATCTCCATAGCGACATGGGTCTCGTTCTTCTGGAACTTGGCATTCTCGAAGTGGCAGTTTTCACACTGTGTACGGGTGGTGTTGACAGTGGGATCATCTGCCTGTGCCCTGCGTAATTGGATGACACCCTCATGCGGGTCATGGCAGATCACGCAGTCCAAAGCGACATGCTTGCCCTGGAACAGCTCTTCGTATTGCTCGTGATGCTTGATGAAGCCGCCACTGGCGTCGACTGATTCAATAGCGCCGCGTCGGTGGCAGGTACCGCATTGTTCGGCGTCGCGGTCGATATTCATGGCGACACCACGCGGGTTGCCAGCGTGCAGGCTACCTGGTCCGTGACATTCCTCGCACCAGACCCCGGGCTCTGTCCAGGTGCCAACCAATCCGGGTAGGTCATCCTGGTTGCCCTCTGGGCTGTATCCGGTGGTGTGGCAGGAACCGCAATTATAGGGTATTTCTGCTTCACCGGCATGGTATGTAACCCAGCCTGCTTCGTTGCCTACGTTCGGATTGGCGAAGTTGTATTGGTTCAGGTATTCGGCATTGCCGCTTGCCCCGGGTACATCGGTGATGATATAACCGTCCTTGCCTACAAAGCGGGCTTTCCAATTGTAGCCGCCGATGACATATAAGATGTCATCCCAGGTGTAGCCTTCGGGAAGTTCCGTGACCTCGGTGAAGGGATAATCAGGCGGTTGTCCGTCTACTACAAGGTTCAGTTTCCAGCCGTGACCGGATTGCGTAAAGACATCATAAGTGTCTTCATGGCAGCCACCGCAGGTTTCTGAACCAATGTACTCGGCGCCACCCGCCGCGGCCGACTCACCAGGTGGACCTTCAGGACCGGCTGGACCCTCTTCACCTGGAGGCCCGGTGGGACCTTCAGGCCCGGCTGGACCCGCAGGGCCTTGAGAGCCTTGTGGGCCTTCCTGACCGGCACAGGCAGTTAATAATATCGCCATTAACAGAACTGTGCCCAGTATGATTAATAATTTTGTTTTCACTGTGCATTCTCCTGATACGTATTTTTTAGCAATCTGTCTCAAAAATTAGCTTTAACACTTGACTTGTATCGCTATATTCACACCTCCTTTTCTAGCTGTCTTGAATTAATCAGCCTTGAATCGACCCACTATGAGCTATATCCAGTATAGGGAATATCCTTTAAGTGTGTTAGGGACAGGTGACCCTGATTTTATAGGGACACCTGTCCTTGGCATAGCCAAGAGACATATCCCTTTTTGAGTGTCAGTCGGTGGTGTGAATGTCCTTTATTGATTCAGGCTGTTGAAAAAGTAATAGAAACCCGATCCTGCTTTTCTCCCCGCTGAATACATCCAGGTGATCCAGATGATATTCTTCAGGAAGAAGTACGAACTCACCCCCAAAGTCTCCTTTGGAGAACCCGTTAGCGTGGATGAATTGTTATCAGAAGGTGGAGATACTTCACTGATGGAGCTAATTATCGAACGAGCGCGCCAGTTACTTGCCTTTCCCACCACTTCCGACGAATGCCAACCGGGAAAGTTGTAAGTCAGTATTCGTACCTTAACCCCATACCATCTCTATTGCCAGAAAGGTGAGATTCTGATCAGTGAATCCGCTTACAAATCCTCTGGATTAGAACTCGATGATTTGGAAAAACGTGTCCTTAAGTTGAAGGGCAAGAGCGAACCCGTAAATGTTTGAGTAATGCGTGTATAGTCAGGCCAGGCCATTGTTCAACCCCCTCGCAGTTTAGCCTAAAAGTTGCAGGAAATGGGGTCATGAGTTAAGTCTAACACCTGGCTAAACAGCACAGGCGAAACACTCTGTTTGCTGCACACTCTTCTCTCGCAGGCGCTCCATCCCGGAATCCAGCATAACTTAAAAAACGCACCAGTCACAAGCTTAGCCCGTAAGTATTAAATGCTTAGGTTTCATGTCAAACTAACCTGCCTCCTTGGTACCATTCTCAAACGTGTTAATTGGATCATTTGGGGGGGGCAGGTCAGCAGAGCAGCCCACGAAAACTGACCAGGCTGGATTCTATCAAAAGGTTAACACACGGAATCGAATTGTGGGGTAAACTAACTTGCTTGATTAACAGAAGTTCTGAAACAAAGAGTAAGTTTTTGATTTGGAACCCATGCTTGACCCGGCAATATACTATAAGGAAAGGAGTTCCAAATCATGTCTGAAAAAGAACAAGGTACGGTCAAATGGTTCAATGGTAGCAAAGGCTACGGTTTCATTGAACGCGCAGAAGGCGCAGATGTGTTCGTCCATTTCAACGCTATCGTTGGTGATGGCTACCGCAATCTGGAAGAAGGCCAGCGTGTAGAGTTCACTGTTACGCAGGGCCAAAAAGGCCCGCAAGCAGAAAACGTTGTAGCGATCTAAAACGGCTTGTTATAACACCTAAAACCAAAACGGGACAGCATCTATCGCTGTCCCGTTTTATCATTTTTATTCCGTGTCAGAGCTTGTGGGAGAAGATAGGGTGAAAAAAGTCAACGCATCCCACGGGTAGCTCAAAATAGAACTCTATCTGTGATCAATAAGAAGCCAGGGTAACCAACTTGCTTTCAACTTTTCGGGCCAACCAAATCATCAATAATCTCTTCCAGATCCAATTCCTGACCACGTTCGAGAGCCGCCGTATAGGTCTCTTGGGGTAGTTCAGCTTTAAGTTCGGCGAGCAAATCCTTGGCGCTGTCTCTGATGCGTCCTTCAAACATTCTGGTATCATTGCTGGCGGGATGCTGAATTACCAATGTCAGCAGTTCGGCTGCCTGTTCAGGATTGTCCTGGACCACCCGCAGGCGGGCAATTTCATATAAAAGATTGATGATATCCCGCATAAAACCAATTTCTTTTGTTATCGTTAGACTTTGGAGGTAATAATTTTCAGCGTCTGTGATCTTGCCCATCGATAAGGCCACCTTGCCCAGGTATTTGCATGAGGTTTGTATCGCATAGTGGAAGCCAACCTCCTCAGATATTTTGAGACAGCGCAGATAAATACTTCTTGCACCCTCGTACTCACCAAGAGCCAAAGCTGCGTGACCGAGAACAATTAAGGGCAAAGTCGAACCAATCACATCTCCGATTTCTTCACAGATATTCAAATTCGATTCCGCCAGCCGCCTCGCCTCAGGGTAAGCCTCCTTTAGCAAGGCAGCCAAACTCGCTGCCCATAACGCAAATGCTAATAGCCACTTGTTTTCCATTTCAGTGGCAATCTCGAGCATTTTGTTTGCTGCTTTGATCTGTTCTGTAAACCGGTTAAGAAAATAAGCGTTCACAGCCAGGCTGACATAGGCGAATACCAACGCCTCAGTATGATTGAGCTGTTGCAGTATCTCCACACTTTCTTTAGCCAGTTCATATCCTTGATCTGCAAGACCCAACCATCCCATGAAATATCCCTGGAATGCCATCACCAGAGCCCTCAAGGCTACAGATTCCTCGTCATCCTCTCCCATTGGAACCCTGGCAGCCTCTGCAAACAGCTCCATTCCGGCGTGGTTCCACCATCGAATCCAGTAGACTTGCCAGAGACCATAGATGAACTTCCACATCTGTGGGGCATTTCTTCGATCTATGTAGTATTGCCAGGCTGCGCGCACATTTTCAATATCAGCTTCGATCTCAGCCAGCGCCAGCATCTGCCGCTTATCTTTAAGATGTCCCCACCTCTCTTGCATAAACTCCGCGTAGTAGGCCGCGTGCGCTTCTTGCGTGGAGAGGCTGGCCTGTAGTGTCTCCCCAAGCCGCTCCTGTGCGTACTGTCGCAGCAGTTCATGCACCTCCAAGCGGCCAGAGTTTGGATCGTGGCTCAAGAAAGATTTGTTGACCAACCCCGCCAATAGCGGGAGCGAGGCTCCCGCAACCTGCTGAGCTGCCTCCCGCGTAAAGCCACCTCGGAAGACCGAGAGTCGTTTGAATACCTCCTGCTCGGTCTGATGTAACATGGACCACGATTGATCAAAAACGGCGCGGATACTGCGGTGACGTGCCGGAGCATCACGCACTTCGCTTGTTAGGATATCAAGGTCCTGCTCAAGTTCCTCGGCAATTTCATCCACATTAAGGATGTGCAGCCAGGCAGCCGCTAACTCGATCCCCAGCGGCATCCCCTGCACGACTTGACAGATATTTGTGATTTGCCCCAAATCCTCGGGAGGTGGGTCAAATCCAGGGCGAACCTTGCTGGCGCTCTGCACAAACAAGGTGAC
>DAOVXM010000049.1 GCA_030636125.1 Chloroflexota bacterium
ACATCGCCTTGATGGATGGCGAAGTTCACCTCATGTAGCACTTCTGGTAAATCCTGGTTGTAGCGAAAGTGCACGTCCTCAAAGACAACCAAGTCTTTTTCTTTGCTTTCAGGAAGCGCAGGCTTGAATTGCACCGGCTCGCTGGCAGCGGCGCGTTCAAGTACAACCGGAGCCGGCAGTTTGATGTAGCGGAAATCCACCACTTGCAAGAGGCCATCAACGTCGCCCTGGTAGACCATTTCACCTTGTTCCATATAGAGCACTCTATCAGGGTGGATCGAAAGTACAGCCTCGACGCGATGCTCGACAATCAGTACTGCGATGCCATCATCGGCAAGCGTACGGAATAATTGTAGCGCCTCTTGGGCTGAAGCCGGATCAAGACTAGACAGGGGTTCATCTAATAAAAGGATCTTAGGCTTCATCACCAGGACACCCGCCAAAGCCACTTTTTGTTTCTCTCCGCCGGAGGAGGAGAAAGTCTCCCTATCTTTGAGGTCTTCGATTCCAAGGAATCTTAGGGTAGCATCTGCGCGTTCCAAGATGATTTCACGCGGTACTGACAGGTTTTCCAGGCCAAAGGCCACTTCGTTTAAGACATGGCTGCCGACGATCTGGCGCTCAGGGTCCTGGAGCAGGGTACCTACCGCCTGGGAGAGTTCAGGCATACTCATCTCATTGACTGATTGACCGAAAATACGTATGTCGCCGTGCAGTTCGCCACGGTAAGTGCGCGGGATTAATCCATTGATGCAACGCATTAACGTGGTCTTGCCACAGCCACTGGCACCTGCTAACAGGACCACCTCACCAGGAGAGATGCTCAAGGAGATCTCCTTGAGCGCCAGCTCTTCTCGGCTACGATAACGAAAGGATAAGTTTTCAACGATAAGCGGCAATGAGTCAGGCATCTCTTTTTATTGGTAACACCTCAACCGGGTCTTTAGTTACGGCATTTAGATGACGAGCGGCGCTGCCATTGACCTCAGCAATTTCTAGAAAACCCTCGCTATTGATGAGGGCGACTAGGCTACCGGAAGGCCTCTCGCCGAACGTCTGTGACAATCCCTGAATGGCGACCTCTCCAATCTGGACAATAATCTTTTCCATACCAATTAAGTGCTCGGAGCGCAGGTTGGTGGCTAGATTGCCAAAGTGATCAATATTCATGACCTGGGCGTGCCATCCGGAGCCGCTGCGCTGGGGCTGAGGGATCTCCAGGCGATCGGGGTTGTCGATGGGAGTACCAATTTCGGCGAGCGTTACACCCATTGCTAAGTGGGCTGCCAATGGCGAGAAGATATCGCGACCATGGAAGACGTTACTAACCACTGGCAGCCAGTATCTTGGCTGGTCGGCGCTGACGACTTTCACCGGCCAGCCATTCTGCTCGGCGCGCTCCAACATCAAGGTCGCCAAACCGTTGTCCGGACCGACGAACCATTGTGGGCCGCAGCGAGCAACAATCACCCGTCGCTTGGTGCCCACACCCGGATCGACAACAACGACGTGAATGCTATCTTCAGGGAAATATGGAGTACAGCGTCCGAGCAGTAAAGCGCCATCCAATACATTATGAGGGCTGATTTCATGACTCAGATCGGCGATTTTGACCTGGGGGGCGATCTTCCAAATTACGCCTTTCAACACGCCTACTTCAAAATCACCTGTACCGAAATCGGTTGTTAAGCTAATTACTCGCATACCTGTTTATACTCTGTCTCTAGGGAAGACCTCGATTATGTTGCCTACTTTGGCGTTGAGATGTTGGGCGGCATTACCGTTGACCACAGAGATCAACAGGTCAGAGCGAGTGCCGTAGAGGGCGATCAGTTCTCCAGGTGGACGCTCGCCGAAGGTGGTCACTAGCCCGTCGATCTCTTCCCCAGCAATATGCACAGTTACCGCTCCAAATCCCTCCAAGTTGCTGCGCATGATGTTCGAGGCCAGGTTACCAAAGTTGTCGATAGTGATCACCTCGCCACGCACGCTATTGGAGCTGTGATGCGGGCGGGGGATTTCAAGCCGTACCGGGTCGTCAATTGGACTGCCCAACGCCTCCAGTCGGATGCCATTTGCTAGGTGTGCTCCAACCGGAGAGAAAATATCGCGGCCGTGGAATACGTGGCTGATTTCCGATAACCAGTATTTTGGGTTGTCCAGATGTATGAACTTGACAGGCTGATTCTGTTCTTCCGCATGATCCAGGACTATACTGATTAATCCATTATCGGGAAGGACGAAATATTGATCACCCAAGCGGGCGGCGATTGGGCGGCGTTGCGTACCCACGCCGGGGTCGATGACACCGATATGTACGCTGTCGTCCGGAAAATAAGGAACGGTGCGGCCCCAGGCGATAGCACCTTCCATAACATCTTGTGGGCTGATGTTATGACTGATATCGGCGATATGGAACTCTGGTGCTATCTGCCAGATGACACCCTTCATTACCCCTACATAACCGTCGTTCAGACCGAAGTCTGTTAGCAAGCTGATAATCTTCAATTTTAATACCCCTCGCAATTGAAAGGTGGTGGTGAGTGGGTCATACCTTGAGATCAATAAATACCGGGTCACCAATCTTGGCACCCAGTCGCTGGGCGGCGTTACCATTGACGACTGATATGATCAAGTTGCCAGTGCTGCCATACAGCGCAACCAAATCTCCTGGTGGGCGTTCGCCAAATGTCTGTACCATGCCTGCAATATTGGTCTCACATAATTGAGTGTTGAGCTTGGCAGGCTTACCCAGGTGTTCGATACGGATGTTTGTGGAGACATTGCCAAAATGGTCGATATGGATAACCTCGCCACGCCATCCATTTTCGGTGCGCTCGGGTTGGGGCAGGCTCAGAAGCACCGGGTCATCAATCGGCGTCCCTAACTCTTGTAGTGGTACGCCGTTCGCCAGGTGAGCGGCAACGGGGGCGAAGATATCACGCCCGTGGAAGACATGGCTGACCTCGGGGAGCCAGTACTTTGGCTTGTCCGTATGCACAATTTCAATCGGCCAACCCTTGTCTTCCGCATGTTTTAGTGCCATAGTTAATAACCCATTATCCGGCCCGACGATACGCTGATCACCCAAACTGGCTGCGATCGGCCGGCGTACTGTCCCGACGCCGGGATCGACTACCACTACATGGATTGTGCCTCGCGGGAAATAGGGAAGTGAGCGCTTCAAGACCAAAGCTGATTCAGGGACGTTCTGAGGAGTTATATTATGACTCAAGTCCACGATTATTACGTGGGGTGCAATCCCCATGATCACCCCCTTCATCACACCGACGTTACCATCTTTTATGCCGAAATCCGTCATTAACGAGATGATCTTCAATGACTCCTCCGTGGACAGATAAATCCTAACTTGACTATAGCATGTCGAACACTTACAGTCAATATGATACAATTTTCCAGTCTCATGACAGTGTTTTTTGATCAGTTGAAAGGAATTTATAACGATTTTGAAATATATGCCAAGTAACTTTTTTGATGAGGTTGCATCTAATGAATAGCGGCAAGCGAGTTGAAGACTTTTCTTTGGACGCCTTGCGTTCGGGAGACCGAGCCGAATTTGCCCGCCTGGTGGACAAATATCACGAGATGATCTACCGCTTGGCCATCAAGATGGTCAACAATCCCCAGGATGCTGAGGACATTTTGCAAGAGACCTTTATTAAGGCTTACCGCCACCTGGAAAAATTCGACGGTCGCTCGAGTCTCTCGACCTGGCTTTACCGGATAGCAACCAATGAAGCGTTGATGTTCTTGCGACGACAAAAGCCGGACATGATATCTGTTGACGAGACGCTGGATACTGGCGAAGGTGAGTTAGAACCGCTAAAGATCGTAGATTGGAGTAGCTTGCCGGAAGATGAACTTATGTCTGCTGAAGCCCAGGTCTATCTGGATAAGGCTGTAGAAAAGCTGTCACCCAGCCTACGAGTAGTTTTTGTGCTGAGAGATATCCAAAGTCTGTCTACCCGAGAGACTGCTGAGGTGCTCAATATTAGCGAAACGGCCGTCAAAACTCGCCTCTCTCGAGCTCGTTTGCAGCTACGAGAGGAACTTACCAGCTATTATGGTGAAAGGGTGCGTGCATGATGGATCATCATCAATGCCGTCATATGTTGGGATCGTTATCGGAATACTTAGATGGTACCTTGGAAGAAGAATTGTGCGCGGAGATCGAGCGCCACCTCTCTGATTGCAATAATTGTCGCATCGTGGTTGATTCTTTGCACAAGACGATTTCTTTATACCATACGAGTGCCGAGCAAGTTTCAGTGCCGGATGATGTGCGTGAGCGCCTGTTTCATCGCCTGGAATTGGATGATTATTTTAAAAAGTGAGAACTTCTAATTATTCTGTAGGCAGTAGCGATATACAAAAGTTTTTTTGATCCTATTATGGATGACGAGGAACGAAATAAACTAAATGATCCGAAGGGAATGGCTTTGATAGTGAAGTACGCGGGCCCTGACCCAGTGAAGACATCTCGCGAAGTGCGCGCCGGCGACCTCTGTCCACAGTGTCAGGAAGGGCGCTTGGACTATGATGGTTTGCTTAATCTTGCTTGCCCGAAATGTGGTTATGCGTTGGGTGGTTGTTTCACCTGATAAATCGAAAAATATCCCCCAGTTGGGGCGATGAGGAGTAATCCATAAATGACAACTAAATTGTTGAACGAAGAAGTTGCCAGTCAGGTCCGAGAAGTTTTTAACCAGTTGCAGGAACCAGTTGAAGTGCTTTTCTTTGGAGCTAAAGAGGGTTGTGAATATTGCGATGACACCCAGCAATTGGTTAAAGAGATTGTGGATCTATCCGATGAGCTAGGAATGGAAGCTTATGACCTGGACGAAGATGCAGAAATTGCCAGGCAATACAATGTGGATAAAGTCCCTGGATTGGTGATATTAGGCCGTCACGGTGAACAGTTATTGGATTATGGCATACGTTACGCGGGTATTCCTTCCGGGCACGAGTTCAGTTCATTGATTAATGACCTGGTATTGGTATCCGGCCGCGACTCGGGTTTGGAGCAAAGTACGCGTGATTTCTTGGCTGGTTTGACCGAGCCGGTAGTGTTGCAGGTCTATGTCACCCCAACCTGACCGTATTGCCCGCGAGCCGTGGTGCTCGCTCATCAAATGGCATTGGAAAGCCCGATGGTAGAAGCCGAAATGATCGAAGCGATGGAGTTCCCAGAGCTAACAAGTCGCCACGGTGTTGGTGGTGTTCCACAGACGACCATAAACGATGGAGCTGGAACGGTTGTTGGTGCTGTGCTAGAACCCCAGCTGGTCGCAGAAATTCAGGCGGCTTTGAAATAGACCTTTATAAGTGGTGGGGGTATTCGCGTGGATGTGGGCCATAGCCCACACCCCCATTTCGGAGTTACCCTCCCTTCCTGGGTAAGTCCGAAATTACTAAGTTCGTTATGGCCAGTCAAAGAAAACCACCTCAGAGAGCAAAGCGGCCTTATCACATTTTAGGGATGCTGATGATTGGCACAGGTCTGCTTGTGCTGGGGGTGGTGACCCTGGTGGCTTTACCTAAACCAGAAGCTACTGCTGGCTCAAACCCGGGATATTCAACCATACCGGTGGAAGTCAACTATCCATCCCCTGAACTATCTTTGACCGATCTTCAGGGGCTTCCAGTTTCACTTGAGGATCATCTCGGTAAAGTAGTTCTGGTGAATAATTGGGCGACTTGGTGCCCACCTTGTAAGGCTGAGATGCCGGCCTTGCAAACATTCTTTGATAAGCACAAGAGCCAGGATTTTACGATCATTGCTATTGAAGCCGGTGATCCGGTATTCGAGGTAGCTGATTTTGTTAAGCAGTATGGACTTACCTTTCACGTCTGGCCTGATCCAACCCAGAAAGCAACTATGGCTTTTCGAAACCCTGGTTTGCCCAGTTCTTATGTGATTGACCGTGCCGGAACTGTGCGCCTGGCCTGGACGGGCGCTATCAATCTGGATACGTTAGAAAAATATGTGACACCTCTCTTGGAGGAATAATTACATCGTAAATTAAGATTTCTTGAATTTCTTATTGTCTTCATGAACAGCAATGTAATGAGAATTCAGCTTGGTACGAGATGATTGGATTGAAAATTGCCAATTGATTTTGATCTTTTGTGAATTACGTACTGCGATCAGGGCTAGAACTTCTTGTTCAAGTTTGGCCATGGTCGGGATGCGGCGGTCAAGACATAGGCGTGTCAAAGCCGAAAACTCAATCTCGATCATATTCAACCAGCTGGCAGATTTCGGTGTGAAGAAGAATTCGAAGCGTTCGGCCAGGGCAAAGGCTTCATCAGCAGGCAGATTTTCGTAAAAGGAACTGGTATCATGGGTATTCAAATTATCCTGTACCAGCCGGATTTTGATAGCTTCAGGATATGCCGCAGCTAAAGCCTGACAAAATAATGCATACTCTCGTTTTGTGCGCTGGGCATAAACTTGAGCTATGCGTTGGCCGGTCAAGGGTTCAATAGCTGCCAGCAAGGCGCAGGACCCCAGTTTTTCATAGGCATAATGCTCCTTGCGCACCTGACCACTTTGTAATGCCAACGGTTCCACTCGGTCTCCAATCAGAAAACAGGGCCGTTCATCGAAGCAAATTACCGGATACTGTGGATCATAAGGCAAAGCATACAGCCACAAGAGTTGCTCCATGCGGGCCAAAAACCGACTGTCCAGTTTCCCGATGCACCAGGTCCGCTTGAGATGTGGCTTCAGTTCGTTTTTTTTAGTATCGCAGCCACTTCAGTATGCGATATATGATCGCAATACTCGAGCTCAACCACTTTGTCTGCCAGGAGACGCAAGGTCCAGCAGGCATACCCTTCGGGCGGATCACTACATGCTAGGGCTGTTATCTTGGCTCGCTGGTTGCCATCAATTTCGACTGGCCTCCCGGATCGGGGCTGGTCTTGGAGTACCTGTAACCCCGTCTCTCGATACTTCGCTGCCCACTTCGAAAGGGTTGTCACGGTAACTTTAAGCGTTTTTGACACAGCTGTATAAGTCTGGCCTCGATCCAGTTCCAATAATCCAAGTGCCCGTCGATATGCCTTGGCTGTCAATTCACCCTTGCTTATCAGGGCTTCGAGATATTCTCGATCGATGTCACTGAGTTGTACATGTCGTTTTTTCATCATCCTGCCATTTTCATTCATTTGACAGGATTTGTCAAAATATCTAAACTACTTTCTTTACGGTGTAGTTAGTGCCGTTCAGCAAGTTTATGGAAGCCTAGCGCTTGCCTATTACCAGACTTGTTTGGGGAGCTGCAGTTGTCCCATATACAACTTGCGCAACTTTCCCCCTCTGACTACCGCCCAAGCTCCAAATATCTAACGTACAAGAAGAGAGAAATATGTCCCGACGCAGAAGGAAATCAAAGAAAACCGGCTCATCCAAGTCACCAGCGACACGCGTAAGTTTGGATGAACTGCTGGAAAACGCATACCAGTTTTTAGAGCGTGATCAACCCGAAAAAGCCTTGGAGGTCTTAGAAAAGGCCCCAGTTCAATTTCAGCAGCGAGCAGAATTTCTATTTGCGCGCGGATACGCTTACCAGTTATTGAGTAACGACTTCACCGCTATCGAAGACTTTGAAAATGGGCTTCGCAAAGCACCAAGATATCTCCCAGCTTATCTAGGCCTGGCCATCTCCTACGCTAATCTCGATCTCATGCGCCACGCCTGGCGTTATGCAGAACAGTTTCTCCGGAAACACCCCGAAGAACCGGAAAGTGAAGCACTGGCTGAGGAAATCCTAACTGACGCAAAAGCAGATATCGCCGACCAGGCCCGCCAAGCAGGAATCCCATTCAAAAAATATGAGCAGGCTGCTCTTCCCCATGAGAGGGCGCAGCGCTTCCTGGCTGTTGGGAAATTCAAACGGGCCCAAAAAGAGCTCGACAACGCTGTACGTTTAACCCCTGAATCGGCTCCACCACGCAACAACCGCTCCCTAGCGCAATATTACTTAGGAAGAACAGAAGAAGCTATAGCAGAGGCCGAAACTGTCTTGAATACCATCGACGCCAACGAAACTAATACGTTGAGTAACTTAATCCTATTTCACCACAGCCTGTGGCAGAAGGAAAAAGCTGCCCAATACGCGGACCGGTTACGAGACATAGCGCTCACTTCAACATACGATGAGATCAATTTACCAAAAGCGATCGAATCCTTGGGATTATGGGAAGACGACGAGACTCTATGGAGACTCGCCAAGGATATGCTCAACGAACCAGCGTATGCACTACCGGGAAATAGCTGGTACGTGCTCGGCGCAGCAGCAGCCAATACCAACCATCTGTCCGAAGCGGAACGTCTTCTCAAGAGGTCGAAAAAGGAAGGAACCTTCTTCGAGGAAAGGGTTGAACAAGGTCTTCAAGCCATAAAAAAGGCTAAGCGAAAACGAAAACCCGTCGTTGGCCCCAGCCTGACAGGTCAATTTCCCTACACGCATATCTCACAAGTCTGGCCTTCTATGCTGGCGACAGATCTATTTGAACAAATGATCAAGATAGAAGATCCAAGTCTGGCCGAGAGGCAGTTAAAACGCTACGTGAAGCGTCATCCCTTTGTGCTCGTCGCTATGCGGCTGATCCTGTGGAACGAAGAAGATGAAATATTAAGGGAATTAGCCTTAGATGCACTTGCAGTATCAGGTCTCCCCGAGGCCTATGACGAGATCAAACAGTTTGCTACCAGTCAATATGGTCACGATGACCAGCGTAAACAAGCCCTGATCAGATTGCAGAAAAGTGGTTATATCGAACCAGGTACTTATGTGCGCTTCTGGTCAGCCCAGGAAGGTGAATGGAGCGAGATATCTACCTTCTCATCCATAATTGAAGATGCGGATTTTTCTCACTACCATCCCGATGCTATAGAGTTAATGGAGAAAAGCATGCAAATCTTGAATGAAGGTCCTGAGAACG
Source organism: Chloroflexota bacterium (assembly GCA_030636125.1). Next base: position 8,974 of record DAOVXM010000049.1, read on the forward strand.
AAGTTAACCTGGAACAGGCTATAAAATATCTTAAAGAAGCTATTGAGATCGACCCAAATTACGCGATGGCAATCCATAATCTGGGCACAATTTATATTATCCAGGGAAAAGAAGAAGAGGGCCAAAATCTCATCCGCGAGTCAGTAGAGGTAGAACCGGGTTATTTGCATGGTCATGTTAGCTTAGCCAGCATTGAGTTTCATAAAGGAGATTTGGATGCCTGCCAGGAGCATCTCAGGCGGGTACTTTCTGCCCCATCCATTCCTCCAAACGTGATGGAAAGGACGCTGGAAATCCAACTCCAGCTAAGCGTCACAGAAGAGGATATGGATTCGACCAAAATACATTTCGAGATGCTCAAAACACTCAACCCGGAAAATCCCCAAGTGGCAACCTTGGAACCAATGTTAAAGTTTTGGGATGCCACCAGCGGGCTCCGTGAAAGTTGGATAGAAAATACCCATCGTTACCGGGAGCGTCAGCTCAAAAAACCGATATCAGCGGATGAGAACCTGGCTAGCTGCCTGGACCGCATCACTCGGGAAAGCCTGGTTGGTGCTTTGCGGATTTGGGGACTTAAAAAGGCTGGGCGAAAAGCTGAAGTCATCGCTCGTTTGGACAAAGTGATGCGTGATCCTGAGATGCTGTGCCTCTATTTAGAGGCTGAGCTAAGTCAGGATGAGAGGGATGCACTAGCCTGGGTGCTGGAAGACGAGGGGATACGACCTTGGGAAGAGTTTAACAAACGTTATGGTGATGATATCGACGAATCACCTTACTGGCAATACCACGAACCCGAGACGATACCAGGCCGGCTGCGAATGACGGGCTTATTGGCTGTGGGAACATTTGATGGTAACCGAGTCGCCTTGATACCTGCTGATCTACGACCTGTGTTGAAGCAAATTAGTTAATAGTAACCGAATCAGCAACATATATTTGGGTTGCCATTGTACAACAAAGGCATCACCTGGACATCCCCTTTAATATCTCTTTCACCAAGCCTGGCCCCCCATAAACCAACCCTGAATAAACCTGAACCAAGGTTGCACCCGCCTCGAGCTTTTCTTTTGCATCCCTGGCGCTCATCACTCCCCCTACCCCTATAATGGGCAGTCTCCCCTCAGTACGCTGGTAGATCTGACCCACCATCCGGGTGCTGCGCTGGCGCAAAGGTGCGCCGCTCAAACCGCCCGCCTCACTCGCCAGCCGCGAGCCGCTTACCCCCTCACGCTCAACGGTAGTATTGGTAGCGATGATCCCATCCATGCCCGTAGCAAGAATCGCTTCGAGCGCATCGTCCAGCTCTCCATCGCTCAGATCGGGTGCCAGTTTGACCAGCACCGGGACATGACGCTCTAACTTTAATACCTGAGCCTGACGCTCTTCCGCCAGTATCCCAAGCAATTCCTCCAAAGCCTGGCGGGCTTGCAAGCGGCGCAATCCGACAGTGTTAGGGGAACTGACGTTAATCACCAGATAATCCGCTAGCGGGGCAAATTTTTGCACCAGTTCGAGATAATCTCTGGCGGCCGCTTCTAAGGAAGTATCTTTATTCTTTCCCAAATTAACCCCCAAAACCAGCTCTTTTAGTCGCATACCGCTCAATTGGTCCACTACAAAGTCCCCCCCTTTTCCTGGAAAACCAAGCCGGTTGATCAATCCATGCTCTGCCGGAAGGCGGAACAAGCGCGGCCGGGGGTTACCATCCTGGGGGCTTGGTGTCA
>DAOVXM010000198.1 GCA_030636125.1 Chloroflexota bacterium
CGTGAGTAGAGCTGTATTTAGTCCGATTGTTGCCTCGCCTGGGGCTAACGCTAAAACTTGACCGCCCGCGGTAATTGATGCTGTATTGAGCGATATTGTTAGCGGACCACCCTCGATACTTATAGTGATGATCTGGCCGCCCGCGGTAAGTGTGGCTGTGCTTAGACCTACTGTAACCGCGCCCATCGACAGGACCAAAGCCTGACCGCCCGCGGTTAGCGCAGCCGTGTTAAGTGCGGTAGCAATCGCGCCCATCGATAGAGCCAGAGCTTGCCCGCCCGCAGTTAGGGCAGCGGTGTCCAATGGGGTCGAAACAGCGCCCATCGAGAACGAAAGAGATTGCCCACCTGCGGTTAAAGCCGCCGTGTCAAGGTTGACGGTTACTCCGGCGTCAGCTTCACCTATCTCGGTATCGTCATCCCGGACAATTATGTCATCAAAATAAATTGTACCGGCGGTGGTGGCATCAATACTACCAACCGCTCCAGCTAATATGGCAACGGAATCAACCCATAAATCCCAATTATCGAGTGAGTTATAAGACCCCGGACTAATACCATCTACCCACCACTCAACAGTCCCATCTGATGTGGCGGAACCCGTTGCTCTGGTTGTATAAAATTCAATATAGTGGAGTTCTTCGCTAATATTAAAGGTGTCATCCATTACCCCTGAATTTGCATCATCTCTTACTACAAACTCAAGCTGAAATCCTGTCCCCGAGTTGTAATTTAAGTATAAATAAATATGGTTATCAATTGGACTTCCGCTTCCATTCCATGTAAATATACGGAATCCATTTGCATCTGGAATTGTGATGTTATTAGGATCAAAATAAAATCTCAATCTAAGCATTCCAGAACTTATGGGGCTTAGGTTCTTGGTTCCATAGGTAACTGTCGTGTCATCTACGACAACTTCCATGCCGTAGGTTCCAACCATTGCGGCTTCGCCCGTATTCGTTGACAAATCGCTATCGGGGTCTGTGATGCTAGTAAATTCTAGCAGGTCATTATCTTCAAAATCAATATGGAATATTTCACCAACCGGAGTAATAACCGAAATCGATTGTCCCCCGGCTGTAATCGCCGCTGTATCTAGCGGAATTGAAATTGGACCAGCTTCGATATCCGCCGTAACGGTTGGTAGAGTACCCGGATAGCTATCGAGCGCGCCACCGTCATCATAGACTTCGAATTCGAATTCGTCTAAGTCGCTGGCGTATGTACTATCGATTTGAATAGCAAATTCAAACTCGGCATACTGAGTATCAAGCGATACAGCTGTCGTTCCATTTTGAGTTTGACCGTCGTCATATTTTCCAGCGGTAAAGGAGCCAGCCCCAGCGGTTAACCGTTCGGTCGTATTCTCATCATCTGCTCGGCTCTGAGTATCATTAGCGAGAATAACCCCATTCGTGCTTGTCGTCGTTACGGCGTTCCATCCCCCTGTCCCATTCTTCCGAGCGAATAGCGTACCTAAAACACTGCTAGACCCGCCGTCAGTTTCTTCGACCGAAATCCGGATTAAAAAAGTGACGTCCGGAGCCTGCGCCGTCCGATTAACGTTTTCAGTGTCCAGGGTGTGACCACTTTCCGAACCGTCATCATCTCCAAAAGCAAAAATATCATTCTGGATAGTGACAGCCATTCCGCCGCCCTGAATAATCGGCAGCCGAAATCCGTCACTAAGCCGTATCCAATAACGACCGTCGGCAATCCATTTTCTATCGCGCGATAATTTAATCATGGTCGTTTTTCGTCACTAGAATAACCGCTCTTAGTTTTGAAATCCGGGTCGCTCCGAGCTAAGTCAAATATCTCTCGAAACTTTTTCTTATCTATCATCGTTCCAAATAAAACGAATTTACTTCCCGGCTCCATTAAGTAATGGTGTAAGCCGAATAGGTCAACGCCGAACCACTTCGCCCCACCGCCACGGTCGACGAAAATATAATAGTCCCAACTCGATAGTGTTCCCCATCCGTGGTCTTCGCTTTCCTGAATTATTACCTGTACGTCAACTCTCCGGAGAATAGATGCCGGCGTTGCGTTTTGGCTACTAATCCAGTTGCGGTCGGAGTAATATATTTTCCAATTACTCACGCTTATGACAGAGTTAAAATCCCATTCGCTCCGAACTGAATGGTGTAATCACCGCCGTTACTATCGGTTGCGATCTCCCAATAGATCGCGATATGCTTCGGGGTAGTGGTGTCGTCGTACAGCGTCGCTTCCAAGATAGTATTCGCCGCGAGACTGGACCAGGTAATGTTGCTTCCGTCATCATCCCAATTCGCCCAATCGTTACCATCATCTTGGGCCACAACCGGGGTAGCCACTGCCTCACCACCAGCCGAATAACCCGATCCTGAGATCTCATTAGTCGGGGTATATGCCGGGGCAGCTCCATCCGGGCTTGCTACCGCGGTATCATAGAGTGCAACCTTAAAACTATCTGTGTCGCAATCTATAACCCCGAGCAACAGTTGTTCTTTGAAGTTGTTCAGTACAATTGCATCGCCTTCTGCCATATCAAACTCCTCTACTTATTTAATCTTCGATTCACCAAACAGCTTAGCTGTTTTCAACCCCACCACCACAGGCGGCGGGGTGCCAGTAATTTCTGCTATTTGCGCATCAATAGATGCCAGCTGTGCCTTGTATTTCTCCATCGCTTCAGGCTTTCGAGGGTCGTCTTCGATCTGATCAAGCGTCTTTATGCAAGCCTGGCAAACAGTCCTTCTCATGTTTAGCTCTGCCAATGTTCTATCGCTCATATCATTTCCTCTTAAGTAAACAATGAAACACGCATAAATTCCATTCCTGGTGATTGACCGCATTGTCTTTTCTGTAATTGACCTTGCCGTCAAAAATCAAACCAGTATCTCTCCTGGCTTGAGTAAACTTATCCATCGACAAACCGGGATAAACTGGCGTTGGCGCATCAAGGTAAGGCACATCGAAAGTCAGCACAATTTTGCCGTCAGGCTTAATGACCCTGGAGAACTCTTTGAGAGCCAGGGCAGCCTTATCGCCCAGGTCCTCTAAGACTGAAATACAGAACACCCGATCTAACTGCCCATCCTGAATACCGGGAATATCCTTGGTGATATCCGCCGTCACGAGGGCCATATTGTCAGCCCTATCTTGGTGACGCAGCCTCTTATCAACATCAACGGCATAAACGAATTGGCAAGCCTCTGCTAAAGCATCTTTGAACGGGCGGTACATCCAGCCACAGCCCATATCAGCTACCACTAGACCCGCCTCCGCATATTGCATCGCCCAGGCATACTCATAGCCGCGTGACCACCAATCCGAGGGGAGGTCGTAACCTGCCAGCTCTTCGATACGTGGATCAGACTGCTTGAAGTATCCGTTTGCGTTCACCAACAGCCTCCATTAATATCTCGGCAATACGCTGCCCTGCCTGCCCATCACCGTAAGGGTTCGACTTAGCGACCATCTTGTTACGGGCTCTTTCATTGTCCAATAACCTTGAAGCCGCCTCGAAAACCTGATCGGCGTCTGTACCGACCAATTGCGAATAGCCCCGGTAAACCGCCTCTGGTCGTTCTGTTTTGTCTCGCAGCACCAGCACAGGCACATCAAACGAGGGCGCTTCCTCCTGGATACCGCCGCTGTCAGTCATAATGAAATAAGCCCCGCGCATCAGGTTTACCCAACGGTCATAACTTGGCGGCGGGTCTAACAGCTGGACAGGACCAGCGCCCAATACGCTATGAATCGCATCCCTGACATTCGGGTTTGGATGCACGGATAAAACGAATTTGACATAAAGATATTTCTCGGATAATTCCTTGATTGCTCCCAACATGCCGCGCAGCTGTTCCCCGAAGCTCTCGCGGCGGTGGAGCGTGATAAGCACATACTGCCCGTTTATCCCCGGATCTTTCTTCTCAACTAATTCAAGCGCATCAACCACTGTATTACCAACCACGTGATAACCACTCGCACCGAGCTCTTGAAGATTGGCCTTAGCGGTAGGCGTTGGCGCGAAGTTGAGCGTAGCAATCTGGGAGATCATGCGCCTGTGTCCCTCTTCTGGGAAAGGTGAAGATAGATCGCCAGTCATCAACCCTGCTTCCACATGAGCGACCTTGATACCAGCATAAAAAGCAGCCAGCGCACCAGCCAAAGCCGAGGTTGTGTCACCCTGCACCACAATGAAATCGGTATTATGCAGGCATTCAACCGGGAAATGCCCAACCAAATGAGATAATAGAAATATTGAATAATATTCTGACGGTTGTATAAAATAATCAGGTTCCAGATCAAATTCTTTCATTGCCCGAAGAGCAAGATCCTTTTGCTGATTGGTGAAAACAATTTGTACCAATGCCCCAGCTTCCTTCAGCGCAAAATAAACCGGAGCAAGCTTGATCACCTCGGGGCGTGTTCCCATCACTAAAAGGAATTTACCGCCAGGCATTGGATACCTCTTCGTTCAGCATTCGATCCCACCAGTTCGGGCCATAGCGACCACTCAAAACAGCCGCCATGTTCGCGCCTGCCAATTGCTCTCGATTACTTGCGCTCATATTCATACGATCCATGTCATAGCCGATGTTGGTCACTTTCTTAATCCAACTACGCTCATCTACCCACAGCGAGTGTCCCTGAGTACGTGCCTTGAAGCAAGTCTCAAGGTCGATACCCCAGGCATACTTGAGCGCAGGATCAAACCTTCCATTCTCGTCAAACCAATCAGCACGCCAAAGTGAAGCGATATTGTCGATCATCCAGGTGCGCCTTGGTTTCAGCCTCCCATCGCGGGATATTAAGTGTTTCCAGGCGGTGGTGCTGTCAGCGGTGAGGGCAGGATGTACTCCGACCGCTTCGTTATCCTCAGATAACAGCTCCGCCATCGGTGCCAGCGGGTCATGGATGCCAACCAAAAATTCCGCTGATGTGATCAGGAACCAGTAAGCCAACCAATCCTCACCGCACTTATCTGCTTCCTCAAGCCCTGCCAGCCAGCCGCCCGTCGTTTGTACGTTGCTTTCCAGGGATACATTGGTGTATCTTGACGGTGGGCAAAGGTCAGATCCGTTATCGATCACAAATAATTCATAAGGCCATTTGACACGCTGTTGGATACAACCGGCCAATGCATCAGCGCGCTCGGGCATGTTGAAATTGACTATGAAGATAGCGACTTTACGCACCGCCATGACCTTTTCCTGTGATGAAACAGCGAATACCCCAGTATTCATTTCCAGCTACTATGATCGGACCCGCACCTGCACCGCCATGGATGATCCATGAAAGCTTTCCATCCCCGATATCTGCCCCTCTAAGTGCAGTATCCAGGTTATCGGATAGCGTTACAATTTCAGCGAAATTCACCGGCACAGTTCCCAGCCCATAAGGTTCGGTGGCAATCACAAACGTACAGCGGAAAGTCGTGTTCCCGCCATGCGCTCCAAGGGTAAGCGGCTCCTGGTCGATCTGTACGCTCTCCGGGTAGGAGGCTGGTAAATCAGCAGCATTGAGCGAAGGGGGAATCCCGGCATACTGGCGCTTCACGCCGTCCACTGAGAGCGTGGTTACAACGCTGGTGATAAACTCGGCGTGGGTTGTCACAGTCTCGGCCTCACGTATGGGTCAAGCAAAATCTTCACATCTTTCGGTATCCCTTTGGGGATCTCAATCACCCCGGCTGAAGGAATAGCGGTCACATCAAAGACCTGGGCATCACGTTGCTTGTAAAGGTAAGCTGCCCATCTGGCGCAAGCCTGCACGATGTCATCCGGTGC
>DAOVXM010000286.1 GCA_030636125.1 Chloroflexota bacterium
CATCTTCATCCAGGCCAGGGACGGGTTTTTCTTTGATCTGTAAGCCACCTTGCCCATCAGTGCAGACGCGCGAGACTTCGCGTGCTGGCAGACGATAACGCGGCACATAAGCGCCGTCGCCGATGATGCCCACAGGACGGGAGGGTATTAATAAGTTGTTTAGAGGGTTTTTGCTCATATTTTCGCCTTCATTAAAAACATAGTCTGTCTAGTCGCGATATTGCTAAGCCTGTTGCCATTCTTCCAAGATTGCTTGAGCCCGGTCGATTCGTACAGCATTTTCGGATACCATTTGCTGGGCCAGGCGCTCGATTATATCGCCCTCAGCCCCAGCAGCTATGGCGACCTGGCGGGCATGCAAGCTCATATGTCCACGCTGGATTCCCTCGGTAGCCAGGGCGCGCAGGGCGGCTAAATTCTGGGCCAAACCAACCGATACAATGATCTCGGCGAGTTGGCTGGCGGTGGACACGCTCATCAAGTTCAGTGCAGCGCGAGCGGTGGGGTGCACTTTGGTAGCCCCGCCGACAATGCCTACTGCTAAGGGCATTTCTAAAGTGCCAACTAAGTTGCCATCTCGGTCGAGCCCCCAGGTGCTAAGGGATGTATACTGTCCATCCCGGGCGGCGTAGGCATGTGCGCCAGCTTCCACCGCACGCCAATCATTGCCGGTTGCGATTAGGACTGCATCGACTCCGTTCATGATACCTTTATTGTGAGTGGCAGCCCGGTATGGGTCCGCCGCCGCAAATGCCCAGGCAGCAATGATGCCATCGCGCACTTCTTCAGCGTTGTATTCACCGAAAGCTAACTCTGCGAGAGGGATTAAACAACGAGCGCGCGCCAGACGGCGATCGGCCAGGTTGGACAGAATACGTAGATGGACCCTACCTCCAGTTATCGATTCGACCAAGGGCGTCAACCTCTCGCAAGCAGTATTGACGGCGTTGGCACCCATCGCATCGCGCACATCATAAATTAAATGCAGTACCAGGAAGGGGCCTATGGGCGATTCATCTATCAAACGCACTTCCAGGTCGCGTGGCCCGCCTCCCAGGCGCTTGAGCACAGGATCGATCTCAGCAACCTCGGCCAATAAGCGGTCTTTATTTTCCAGGATAGCTATCCGGGCATCTGCTAAGTCAGGAATATCCAGAAGTTGTATTTGGCCAATCATTTCGGGTGGAGTGGTATGTGCGTTAAAACCTCCTCCAGCGCGGGCTAGCTTGGCCATAAAGGATGCGCCAGCAACAACGGATGGTTCTTCAATAGCCATTGGTATCAGGATATCACGACCATTGATGACGAAATTGAGCGCTATGCTCATAGGAAGTGCGTGTAGACCAACCACATTCTCGATCATATGGTCGGCTTGAGTTCTGGTGAGACCGGTTTCACCACTTAGTGTCGCCAGATCTTCTGGGGACAGGTGGCTTCCTAACTCTGCCAGCCGTTCTTCCAGGGTGCGGTTATAAAAACCGGGAAGGCGTGAACTCTTAGATTTAGCACTCATCTTTGTTTGCTCACAATCATTTTCAGACCTTGGTATTTTGCGAGTAGGCTCAAAAATCAAATCCATGCACAAGATTCCCTAAGCCTGTGATCACGGTCACAGTTATAACCAAAGGAATCTGGCAAAAACTATCAGGTTAAATAATATGGAGGTAATTGAAAGTATTTGAGCTTTAGATTTCCCCAACGGCTTTGGATTTGTCCGAAAAATTGATTGGTGTGGGGGCGTATACCTATGAACCCCCCCATATCTAGGACTTCAGCACGTTAAGTCCTAAAGAACCAGGATAACTTTGGGCATTTTGGACAAAAATAGGGTAAAATAATGGTGCGGTGAGGTATTCTGAATGATTTTGTTAACGCGTGAACAATTAGAAGAACGGCTGGCAGCTCTGCACCGAACCAGTCTGGAATTGGTGCGCGATCTTTCGCTTGAGACCGTACTGGAGCGTATTGTGCACCTTGCGCGCGAACAGGTAAATGCGGAGTACGCCGCGTTGGGAGTCATGGATGAGCAAGGCAATCTGGTTAAGTTCATCCCTGTAGGCATGACACCCGAAGAAGTTCGTCTGACTGGTGGTCCTCCGGTTGGGAAGGGATTAATTGGAGCGATAAGAAAGGAACGCAAGACCATCCGGATCGCAGATGCTCCCAAGGACGCGCGCAGTGAAGGATACCCTCCTGGTCATCCGATGATGACCTCTTTTTTGGGAGTACCGATCATGTCAGATGACAAGCTGCTCGGGCAGATCTATCTGACGGACAAAGTGGGCTACCCGGAATTTACAGTTGAAGATGAGCGCGTGATTGAGACCCTGGCAGCCTATGCTGCTGTTGCCATAAATAACGCTCGCCTATATGAAGACATGCTAGCCCGAGATGAGGCTCTGAGCCAGCGCAATAAAGACTTGGCTTTACTCAACGATGTGGCTGCCACATTGACTACATCCCTCAATGTTGACGATATTTTAAACCAGACCTTAAACCAGGTGATGTCATACCTGGGTGTCGAAGCCGGGGAGATCTTTTTACGGGGTGATGGCGAGAAAGTATTGCGACTGGCTTTACACCGGGGGGAATTTGCAGAGGCGTTTTTAACTCGTGATAGGTTCAACGTCGGTGAAGGGTTTATTGGGATTGTAGCAGAATCAGAACAGCCTCTGGTGACCACAGATTTAAAAAATGATATGCGCTATTTACGCCCAGCGGTGGTTGCGGCGGGATTTAAGACAATGGCTTGTATACCGCTTAAAGCGAGTGGAGTGGTTATTGGAGTAATGAGTGTGGCCAGCCGCAACGCGCGCAGCTTTGAAGAGCGCGAATTAACCTTGCTAAACGCAATCGGTACATGGGCCGGGATAACCATCGAAAACGCCCGTCTGCATAGCCAGGCGCGCCGGGTGGCGATATTGGAGGAACGCGAACGTATTGGGATGGACCTGCATGATGGGATTATCCAGTCAATCTACGCAGTTGGCCTGGCTTTGGATTATGCTCGTGTGGCACTTGATGAGAATCCGATAGAATCTCGACAGAAGATTGACCAGGCGATGGATGGTTTAAATAAAGCGATCCGTGATATTCGCGCTTATATATTAGATTTACGTCCGCGCCAATATGTCGGTGACAACTTGAAAGAAAGCCTGCAACGGTTAGTGGAAGAGTATCGTGTCAACACATTGGCCGAAGCAACTTTGGTTGCACCGGATGATGGCCTGGTCGGGTTGCCCGGCTCGCATGCAACTGCGTTGTTTCATATTTGTCAGGAGGCATTGGCAAATTCGGCTAAACACGCACAAGCGAAACGTACGGATGTCCATCTTTGGGAAACCCAAGATCGAGTGTTATTAGAGGTATCGGATGATGGGCAAGGCTTTGACCTGGGGAAGATGAGTGTGACCCTGGGGCATGGTGTCTCGAATATGCATGTTCGCGCCCGAAAAGTTGGGGGAGATTTAGAGATTAACGCAGCTCCAGGTGAGGGTACAACTGTATTGGCCTGGGTGCCTCGCCGGGCGTAATGGACCTGATTTCCAGTCGCAGTAATCCGAAAATCAAGCGAGTACGAGCCCTTAAACAGCGCAAAGGGCGACGAGAGAGTGGTTTGTTTACGGTTGAGGGTATTTTTCATGTGGGAGAAGCCGTAGCCGCATCAGAAGCTGGCAGGGTGAACTTGGATGCTATTTATTTCGCCCCTGATTTATTAAATAGTGATTTTGCAAAAGGATTAATCCATAGCCAGGTTGAACGGGGGCTGCCTAGTTATGCCACAACCGCGGCTGTTTTTGAATCGATCGCGGATAAAGAAAACCCGCAGGGAATCCTGGCCGTGGTGCGTTCCAAGCCATACAACCTGACGGAGCTATCTCCGGAAAATTTACCTTGGGGGATAGCTTTAATTGCTCCACAAGACCCGGGCAATGTGGGAGCAGTTATGCGCACTATTGACGCGGTAGGAGCGAATGGCTTACTGCTGTTAGATAATAGTGTGGACCCATATCATCCTGGTGTGGTGCGATCCAGTATGGGGGCTTTATTTTGGTACCCGGTAGTCAGAGCTCGCTTTGATGATTTTATTGACTGGACTCGGCAACACGCTTATTTTATCTATGGCACCTCGGCGCACCGTGGTATAGATTATCGGGAGGTGGAGGTGTATCAACGCCCGTTGATTTTATTGATGGGTAGCGAGCGGGAGGGTTTAACCTCTGATCAAGCTGCCGTTTGCGAAAAGGTTATACGGATCCCCATGGGGGGACGTGTGACTTCATTGAACCTGGCGGTGGCGACGGGGGTGATGTCTTATACGATATTGGAAAAGCTGAAGGGGTAAGGTTTGAGCTAGAAAGTAAGAAATTATTTCCCATAAACGTCTATATCTTTTAGGTAAAGTAAAGATAAATTTATTAGAACCTAAGTTGCTTTTATAGTACTTGGATCGCTCAGGCTTTAGCGAAACTTTTTCCTTGACATTGGATGTCTATTGAATTAAGATGCATTTGTGTGGATATTCGTAGTGAATAAATTATTGCCTGAGTAAGCCGATACAAAAATAAATTCAGCAATTAACAAATATTTGCAAATAGTGGGTGTATATACAATCGAATTCTATGGAGGAATGATTGAACATGAGGAACATTAATA
>DAOVXM010000344.1 GCA_030636125.1 Chloroflexota bacterium
CCTTGGGCTTCCGTTCGCCAGAACGCCGAATTGGGGCTCCGAGTGCGTAATTTCTATGGACCAGATGGAAAACACGCTCCCGAGGACCTTCCACAGGATCTGGATGTCGACCCTTGGCTGGAGCGTTTGGGGCTGGCAGCTGTGGCGGATAAATACCCCGGACAAATCTCAGGCGGTCAACGCCAGCGCACCGCTATCGCCCGGACGCTTGCCTTAAAACCAGATCTGCTTTTAATGGATGAACCATTCTCATCCCTCGACGCGCCCACCCGTGAGAGCTTACAGGAACTCACACTAGAACTTCAAGTCGAACAAAACCTGACCTTGATCATCGTCACACATGCCATCGAGGAAGCAGCTATACTTGGGCAAAAAATCCTCTTGCTCGGGCAACCGCCAAACACAAATACCATCGTCATCAATAATCCCGGTGTAAGCTCGCCAGATTACCGCAACACAACGGCATACTTTGATCTGTGTGGCGAGTTGCGCGGAAGGATGGAGCATCAAACCATCCAGGTCGAAAAATGATTAGCGATCGAAGACGAATCCCACACCACCTATACATTATGAGTAGTAAACTACCTAAAGACTGAGGACTAACTATCTTATGAAACGCCGGGATTTACTCTTCGCAACAATCACTTTGCTTGTCCTCTGGCAATTAATGTCTTGGATTATCGACCGGCCCATTCTACCTACACCAATAGAAGTTGCCCAGGCTTTCCCAATCGAATTACAAAACGGCCTAGTAGACCACTTCCTGGTCAGCCTATGGCGAGTTATCGCCAGCACAGCCCTCGCGATAATCATCGCGGCGCCAATCGGTTTGATCCTAGGACAGTCAAGAAAGTTGGATAAACTGTTTTCACCACTGATCTACCTGGTATATCCAATACCGAAGGTGGTATTCATCCCAGTTGTCTTGTTATTTCTAGGCCTGGGAGATGCGCCCAAAATAGCCATCATCTTTCTTATCCTTTTTTTTCAAATCCTGGTTCTGGTGCGTGACCAGGCAGCAGGCTTGCGTCCAGAGCTGATCCAAAGCGTACGCAGCCTAGGTGCAGGTCGACGAGCGCTTTTTCGTTTTGTCTATCTACCTGCCAGCCTACCCGGCATCCTCACCGCCTTACGACAATCCGTTGGGACGGCCGTAGCGGTGCTATACATAGCTGAGTTATTCGCCACTCAAAAAGGCCTAGGGTATTACATCTATCTGAACGGCAGCACGCTGTTTAATTATCCTGCAATGTACGCCGGCATCGTGGCAATGAGCTTGTTAGGATTGGGTCTATACTTCAGCGTGGACTGGTTGGAACGGCGTATGTGCCGCTGGCAATATTCAGATTGAGCCCTAAGATAAATTGACAACAATGCAATATTCACCCTTCAGTATCGGATGACAATAAATAGCAAGACTTACAACTTCATAAGACATAAGTAAACATATCCTAAAAAGGGTATAATTGGATCAGTTCGATGATATCCACGTAATTGGAGCCTGTTAGTAAAAAGGAGAATCGCGATGAAAAACAATCGGTTGCCCTCTGGTACTCGCCACATCATAATATTATTTATGAGCAGCCTTGTGGCTCTTGCGCTCGTCGCAGCAGCCCTCCCGCAAAGTGCGCATGCGGCCGTAAAATGTGTGGCATATTACACCGTGAAGGAAGGAGATAGAACCCCATACATTGCCCATACCTTTGGCATGAAATGGGGAGATATTGCTTTAGCCAATAAGCTGGAATACCCCTACAAGTTGAAACCTGGACAACGGTTGTGTATCCCATCCCAAGACAGTGTAATAGCCTTAAAAGAAAAACCAGCCAAAGGAAGCATAAGTGCGTTCAACAGAGGTAATTTTCTAATAGTCACCGCTTCCAATTTTCCAAAGAAAGCTGCTTTCTACGTGAAGGTGAGGGACGCAAATAGCAGTATTGGTGGCTGGTACAAGCTCGGTGGTTTGAAAGCTCCCAAAAAAAGCACAACTACGAAGTACTTTACCCTGCCCAAAGAGTTGAGGAGCTCAATCTGGTTGGAAGTCTGCGAGAAAAATGCTACCACTAATAAAAAAACTTGCCAATTGGTCCTGCGCCGCTACCAGTAATTCTATAGTTCGACGATAGAGGTGGATTGAGCAGAGCGCCCCGACCAGTGGGGCGCTCAATTTATAAATACATAGCTTGATTTAATAAATGACCTTTGTCTCAACACAGATGATGCGTTAGTACCAAACCCAAACCCAATAGTATGCCGTAAAGCAATTCCAATTGACCGGTGCCTGACAACGCTTTGTTCAGTGCTCGGCCTTTCTCGTTAATCATCATCCGCATTAATCTAATCGCTATTGGCACCGACAACCAGCTAAGCAGCACCCAAAACGAGCTCACCCCAACCAATCCCATCACCAGGGGGTTCAGGTAAGCCCCGAGGAGGCATAGCGCGTATTCCCACTGTGCCCCTTGCTCCCCCAGACGTACCGCCAGGGTCTTCTTCCCCACCATCCGGTCTGTTTCGATGTCGCGTAGATTATTTACAACCAGGATAGCTACTGTCAACAACCCCATAGGAATGGAGGCCCAGATTGCGGTTGCACTCACCGTACCTGCCTGGACAAAATAAGTTCCACACACCGCCACAGGTCCGAAAAAGATAAATACAGCCACGTCCCCTAAGCCATAGTAGCCCAATGGAAATGGACCACCCGTATAAGCTAACGCGGCCAGGATAGAGAATATACCAATAGCTATTACTGGCCATCCGGCGACTGAGACAAGGTAAATACCAAAGGAAGTGGCTAATCCAAAAACGATCCACATCCCCCTCAAAACCTGGGCGGATGTCAGCAGCCCAGCCTGTGTCACCCTGGTCGGGCCTAGACGAGATTCATTATCTGCGCCTTTGTGAAAATCGAAAACATCATTCGCCAGGTTTGCACCTATCTGAAGGAGCAGAGCTCCCGCCAAAGCAGCCAACCCCGGTGCCCATTTAAATTGACCTTCCATAATGGCAACCGCCGAGCCGACGATCACCGGCGCGGCCGCCGCTGGGAGCGTCTTGGGCCTAATCGCTAAAAGCCATATTTTTAACTCGTTTTCAGAAAATTTCACTGTATTTATCCCAATTCTATTCTCTCGAAAGACATTCCAAGTATACTCAAAATTAAACTGCTAAATGGAATAACCTTATTACAGTTCATCTCGACATCGCAGGAGAATTGCGAACAATCGGTTCACATCCAAGGATATATATTCCCATGCACACCAAGATAAGGATATATACCAATTTTCATACCACCACTTCTTTAACGAAATATTCATCTTCCGTTGGTATAATCGCTCTCTAATGAATGCGGTGCGTGATTATCTCGAATTGATTAAGTTTGAACATACAATCTTTGCACTACCTTTTGCTTATTTCGGCATGTTACTAGCAGCAGGAGGTTTACCGACCTGGAGCCAGTTCTTCTGGATTACAGTTGCCATGGCTGCGGCCCGCACAGTCGCTATGGGATTCAACCGCATAGTCGACCGCCGGATTGACGCTCACAATCCACGCACTGCCAATCGCCCACTGATTACAGGCACCATCACCTCACGTACGGCCTGGGCTGGCACACTTATCGCCAGTGGGATATTGACCCTGGCCGCCTGGCAGCTCGGTCCGCTGACATTTTTATTGCTTCCGGGAGCTTTTCTCTTCCTGATTGGATACTCTTATACTAAAAGGTTCACCTGGATGTCTCACTTCATCCTTGGATTCACCGATGGATTAGCTCCTATGGGCGCCTGGGTAGCAATCCGCGGCTCGCTTTTTACTCCCGCTGACTTACCCGCTTGGATACTTCTAGCTGTAGTAACCCTGTGGATTGGAGGCTTTGACCTGATCTATGCCTGCCAGGATGTAGAATTCGACAGGCAAGAAGGCCTACAATCAATCCCTGCACGTTTTGGGGTTGGGACCGCCTTGCGTCTATCGATGATATGCCACGTCCTCGTGATCCCCCTGTTGATCGGACAGGGAATTCTGTTGGGATTGACTTGGCCTTACTGGATTGGCCTGATTATTGCGATAGGGCTATTGGCCTGGGAGCATGTCTTGGTGCGCCCAGATGACCTGAGCCAGATCAATGTTGCCTTTTTTAATATAAACAGCTATATCAGCATTACCCTCTTTATCTCTATCCTGGCTGCTCTGTACATTTAAC
>DAOVXM010000433.1 GCA_030636125.1 Chloroflexota bacterium
CCTTGGGATTGGCCTGGAGAGCGGCCTCCCAACCTGAGGCCGAGGTGTCTTTCACCCAAACCACGTCGATGCCCATGCGGGGCGCGATCTTATCGAGAAAATTGAAAGCATTGCTATAGAGCGATTCCTGGGCAATGATCGTTTCACCCGCCTTTACCCGAGCGAGGATGGCAGCGGAAATGGCGGCCATACCCGAAGTAAAAGCTTTACCCATCACAACCTCTTCTATTTGCGAGCTCTCCTGCTGGCGGAGAAGGTCAAGGCCCTCCAGCAAAGCAACCCTTTTGGCAAAATGGTCGGGGTTTGGATTAGCCGAACGGGTATACGTATATCCCGCTTGAGCTCCTTCGTAAATGGAAACCCCGGTAGCATGGTCAGGGAAGCTGAACAGCGAAGTTTGGTAGATTGGCATGACATGGGCATTATGGGGCTGATCACCTTCTGCGAAGTGCGTTACCAAGGTTCCCAATCCATGCTGCGGCGAAAATTCGATCATTATTTGCTCCTTCTTAACAGTTTGATTAGTTTTTGAGGCCAAATAATTATACGCCAGGTCTTTTTGGTACAATTAACCTTCCAAATAAATTGGGAACCCGCCACTACTATTTATCGTTAAGATCATTGAATGGGAAATATTACTGCTAAACCATCAACGTTACCACGTCCAATCAACCTGATCCCGCAGATACTCACCGCGATTGCAGGTGGGTTATTGATTTTCGCATTACTCCTGTTTGGGTTTTGGGTCGGTTATAACGTCTATTATTCCGGGAAGGTTTACCCAGGAGTAACGGTTGCAGGTATTGACCTGTCTGGAATGGAGCCTACTGAAGCGGTTTCCCATCTCGAAACGAGCCTGGGTTTCCCGTCCCAAGGTAAGATCCTGCTGCGTGATGGCGATAAAATCTGGTTAGCCACACCGTCTGAGGTCGGCTTCTACCTGAACCCACAAACCAGTGTCTCGGAAGCCTATTATTACGGGCGCAGCGGTGGGCCAACCACCCGGCTGGTCAACCAATTCGAGGCGTGGTATCTGGGCATCTCCCTGGCTCCACAATATATCTTTGATGAAAAGGCAGCCCTTGAATATTTGGAAGGTGTCGCAGCGCAAACCGATATTCAAAAAGTTGAAGCCTCCCTGACTGTGGAAGGCAGCGATGTGGTAGTGCGCGAAGGGCGGATCGGAAGGCATTTAGACCTCCCTGCCACCCTGGAAGACGTAAGAGCGCAGCTGCAGACCATGCGTGATGGCGAGATTGAGCTGGCTATCCTTGATGATGCGCCGGTCATATTAAATGTAGAAGAACAGGCACAGCTGGCGCGCCAAATTTTAAGCGAGCCGCTCACCCTCAAGGTTCCTAAGAAAGAGAAGAACGATCCGGGACCCTGGACTTATGAACCGGACGCCCTGGCGCAAATGATCACCATCGAACGCGTGAAAGACCCCGAAGGAGATTGCTACCAGGTGGGATTGCAGGCTGAAAGTTTGCGCTCCTTTCTGGATGGCATTGCCCCGCAGCTTTATCGCCAGCGCCAAAACGGGGGCTTCATCTTCAACGACGACACCCGCCAGCTGGAAAACATCCAACCCGCGGTGATCGGGCGTTCGTTGAACGTGGACGGCACGATCGAAAAAATTAATCAGAAACTGCTCGCCGGAAGCCATAAGGTCACTCTGGACGTAGAATCGATACAGCCCGAGGTGGGGGATGATGCCACGGCTGAGCAACTGGGGATAACAGAGCTGGTCAGCTCACACACCTCATATTTTTACGGCTCGAGCTCTGAACGGATACAAAACATCACCATTTCTGCTGAACAATTCCACGGGATCCTGGTCCCCCCCGGAGGGACTTTCTCCATGGGAGATGCGCTTGGAGATGTGACTCTCGATAACGGCTATGCCGAAGCATTGATCATTTTCGGCAACCGCACCATCCAAGGCGTGGGCGGCGGCGTCTGCCAGGTGAGCACAACCTTGTTCCGCACGGTGTTCTTCGGCGGATTCCCGGTTGAGGAACGTTATCCGCACGCATACCGGGTTGGGTATTACGAACTCAAAGCCGACGGGGGCTATAACACGAGCATGGCCGGTTTGGACGCCACGGTGTACACACCCCTGGTGGATTTCAAGTTCACCAACGACACCTCCAACTGGCTGTTGATGGAAACTTATGTCAACCAGGGGGCACGCACATTGACCTGGAAATTCTATTCAACTTCAGATGGACGATCAGTAGAATGGAACACATCGGGGTTGAAAAATGTCGTCGAGCCACCTGATCCAGTCTACGAAGAAAATGCGGAGCTGGCTAAAGGAACAGTTAAACAAGTGGATTGGGCAGTCAAAGGGGCGGATGTAACTGTCACACGCAGTGTAAGCCGGGATGGGAAAACAATTATTGAAGATACCTTCAGCACGCACTACATGCCCTGGAAAGCAGTTTACCAATACGGCCCAGGAACAAAGAACATGCCCCCAGACGAAGACAAAAAGAAGAAGGACAATAACGGATGATCGAGGCCATTCATGAGGTACAACAATAGGAGAGCACTATGGTCAGTCAGGAACTACTAGACATACTCCGCTGTCCAAACTGTGTCAGGGAAAAGGACGGTTTGTTGGAATACTACAAGGAATCCTGGTTGATCTGCCAGGATTGCGATCGTAAATACCCCATCCGGGATGATATCCCGGTGATGCTCATAGACGAGGGGGATAAGTGGCGGGAGACTCCGAAGGAAGAGCTGCTCATCCCACCGCCAGATTAAGGCGCATGCGAGCCATCGATAAAACTGCCCTGATAGCAGAACTCACCAGCGGGTCGGATACCAGGGCAGAGGCAGCCGCATTGCACCTGGCAGCTGAAGGACCACAAAGTTTAGCCATCCTGAAAGAACTGATAGCAGAAGCCAACCCCGAGGTGCGCTGGTGGGCTGCACGCGCGCTGGCGGAGGTCGACGATCCGGGTGTGACACCGCTGCTCGTGCAGGCATTGGGAGATCCGAGTGCTGAGGTGCAGCAATGCGGGGCTTTGGCCCTGAGCTGCCGACCGGACAGTCAAGCCATCCCTGATTTGATCCGGTGTTTAGCTGCCCCGGATAGGATGCTGGCGCGCTTAGCCGGGAATACCCTGGTGGTGATGGACAGCGCGGCAGTACCAGGTTTAATCGAAGTCATGGGGAATGGATCGCAGGCTGCTCGCCTGGAAGCTGCGCGCGCGCTCAGTGAAATCGGGGATACGCGCGCCATCCCAGTGTTATTCAAAGCGTTGGAAGAAGACTCGGCAGTTTTAGAGTATTGGGCCGAGGAAGGTCTGGAGAATATGGGGGTAGGGATGACCTTCTTCGAGCCTTAGTTAGAACCTGGAGAGAATCGTGGCTTCGATGCTCTCCTCGCCGCCGAGGACGGCGGCTTTAGCAAGTATTCATCAGACCTAGTTAACTCCATGTGCAAG
>DAOVXM010000095.1 GCA_030636125.1 Chloroflexota bacterium
AATTCCAGATGAATATGCGAGCGGTCGTGTAACCTTCACTAACCTGTCTGATACAGCTATATTAGTTCCTATCGATAGTGTTGTGCGCACCTTGGATAATGAGCCAGTGCGTTTTTTGACCACCAAAGCCATAGAGGTACCTCCAGGACCAGGAGAATCTATTTCAATTCCGGTTCAGGCAACTAAGCCTGGCATAGATGGAAACTTGCCAGCCGATAGTCTGGTAGCTATTGAAGGTCCATTAGGATTAACATTGGCTGCGTCGAATGCTCTACCAACCAGCCGCGGTAAGGATCGTATTGCGCCGGCACCCACTGCGGAGGACCGGGAAAAACTCTACCAACAAATGTTAGATGACTTACAACTCACCGCAATAACCGAACTGCAGGAGCAACTCAAACAGGATGATCTAATCTTCACTTCAACTCTCTCTTTAACTCACGTCTTGGAAGAAACATATGAACCGGCTGAAGAAGTGCCTTCCGATCTTATTAGCCTAAACCTGCGTGTGGAATTCGAGGCTCTAACAGTTTCCAGCGAGGATATCGAAATATTATTGACGAATATATTAGATGCAAACCTTGCTGAGGGTACCTCACCTATACCGGAGACCCTTAAATATACATTCCTGGGAGAACCAGTGGTAGGCGTCGACGATATAGCCCTTTGGCAAATACATGCAACAAGGACCTTCAAGGCACACATTCCCGATACGCAGGCTGTAAACCTAACGTTGGGACTATCGCCCACAAAAGCAAAACAGCGGCTACTTGATTCGTTACCAATAAACTATCCCCCTCAACTGGTAGTCACTCCTGATTGGTGGCCTCGCATGCCACTTCTTCCATTTCGCGTTAAGGTGATCCAGGAATAACAACTCAAACTCACCTAAGTCACTCTGATATATAAATAAGCATCAACTACCGATGAGAATCCTAGCTGTTGACCCAGGAGAAAAGAATATCGGCATCGCTATCAGCGATCCCACAGGCACAATTGCAAATCCATTAACCATAATCAAGCATGTATCGCGGTTGATTGACGCGGCTACAATTGCCCAATTAGCGACCGAGAACAATGCCATGTTAATCCTTGTGGGACAAGCGCTTAATGAGGAGGGTAAATCCACCCCACAAAGCCGCCGCTCTGTCAGGTTGGCAGCCGCGATAAAATCTCAGACTGACTTGCCTGTTGAATTATGGGATGAGAGCGGAAGCACTCAAGCTGCTCGCCAAGCTCAAATAATGATGGGTACCTCACGGAAAAAACGAGCAGGGCATTTAGATGACCTTGCCGCCACATACATTCTCCAAACATATTTAGATGTGCACCCTCCATAACCACAACCTCAGGCCTGGCCATCTGAAAGAACATTAACCATAAACATCAGCCATGAGCACCTAAAATAATGACATGACCAGACGTCGTTCCCCCTTCCGAGTTATATTTTTTCTGATCCTGGTAGGCACGATTTGTTTAGGATCACTGATCATAGTAAGCGCTCCTTTCATTATCCAACAACGTGCCGCGCAGGTTTTTGGACCTCCAACATCCCAACTGGGCACAATTAATCTTTTATATCTATCCACTTTGTTGGTCATCAATGAAACTGAACTGACCACACCAAATAATATTTTTGGTACTGATCAGTCATTCGCGGTTTCCATTGGCGAATCGGCGAATTCTGTATCACAGCGGCTCTACGTTGAGAGACTTATTCCAGATAGAAACACTTTTCTTACATATCTGGCTTACAGCGGCTCAGATACAACCATTCAAGCAGGTGAATATACGCTGAACCAGGCAATGACTGCTGTGGATATCGCCCACGAATTACAAGATGCCACCCCCACCCATGTGACATTCAGAATATTACCAGGTTGGAGGTTGGAAGAAATTGCCACAGCCCTGCCTACATCAGGATTAAATATCACTCCTGATGAATTTTTATCAGCCGCAAGCTACCCGATAGATGGATATACATTCTCACCCAATCTTCCCCAACAAGCCAGCCTAGAAGGTTTTTTCTATCCAGATACTTACCAATTATCACGCGAATTAACTGTTGATGAATTCATCCATACTATACTTGATAACTTTGAAATAAAACTTGAACCAAGGATTCTGCAGGGGCTGAACCGTCAAGGATTAAATGTCTTCGAAGGCGTAATCCTGGCATCAATTGTTGAAAAAGAATCCGTCGATACCGGTGAGATGCCTTTAATCGCCTCGGTTTTTCATAATCGCCGAGCAGCCGTCATGAAGCTTGACTCAGACCCAACTGTTCAGTACGCCCTGGGATACAATCATGAAGGAGACACCTGGTGGAAGAACCCTCTCTATCTAGAAGACTTGAAAATCGACTCTCCCTACAATACCTATCTTTACCCGGGTTTACCACCTGGACCAATATCAAATCCCAGCTTAGAAGCTATTGATGCAGTTGCCTATCCCGCCCAATCAACTTATTACTACTTCCGAGCTGCATGTGAAGGGAAAGGGAGACATGTATTTGCAGAGACATTCGAGGAGCACGTTCAAAACGCGTGCCCTTAATTCACCTCAAATTTGTGCTTTCCAATCCTCCCTGTGTCTATATAGGCAGCTTTTTTAATTGGATCAATCTCTAATTATTCCCCGCGGACAATCAACTGGAAGACACAGATGAATACTCGGTTCAGCCCCAATGATCCTCGAGATTCCAAACCGCTTATCCTCATTAAGCATTCACAACCCGAGATTAAGCACAATTTACCCGCAAATCAGTGGCACTTATCTGCAACGGGTCGCTCAAGTTGTTTTACGTTAGCCGAGCGTTTAGCATCATACAAACCAGATGTGATCGTCTCTAGCAACGAACCGAAGTCTATAGAAACCGCTCAGATTATTGCATCTCATTTCCGCTTATCGAATGCGATCGCAGATGAACTTTACGAGCACAAGCGTGAAACTGTTCCTTACACAAACCGCGAGAAGTTTGAGGCCGAGGTCGCCAGATTCTTCGATCAGCCAGATCACCTTGTCTTTGGTGAAGAAACCGCCGAACAGGCTTACCTGCGATTCTCTTCAGCGCTAAGTAAGCTTATTGAGCAATATCTATCCCACTCCCTACTCATCGTGTCACATGGGACAGTGATCTCTCTTTGGGTTTCCCGAAAGATTGGATTATCCCCATATCCGTTTTGGAAAAGCTTGGGGTTACCTGCCTTCGTTGTTATCTCAAAGCCAGTTCACACGTTGGTTTCAGTGGTCGAAACCATTTAGGTAAGTGATTTGAGCTTGAGTATTTTCCATCGATGGAACGAGAAGCTATCAAATTCGGGTTTTACGTCCCCGGCTGGATATGCGTTTGCTCACTCGGAGGTGTCTGATGAGGGGAGCTGGGACCGTCAATTCGCTCGTCACTAGGCTCATTCTGCTGCGTATCCTGGGATTTCCTAGGCGTCGATGTGCTGCGTTTTTTTCGCGTTGACTTAGCTTTTTGGGGCGCAGGAGCAAGACTAAGTTCTAAGACTTGGTCCATATGTTCGACAGGCATAATTTTTACTTCACTACTTGCACGTTTGGGTATATCGATTAGATCCTTGAGATTTCGTTTCGGTAATATCACAACTTTGAGGCCAACGCGGTGGGCAGCTAACACTTTCTCCCTTACCCCACCAACAGGTAAAACACGTCCACGGAGGGTAATTTCCCCTGTCATACCAACTTCTCGTAAAACTTCTCTCCCTGTAAAAGCAGATACTAAGGCAGTGGCAATTGTTATCCCAGCGCTAGGCCCATCCTTTGGAATTGCACCTTCTGGTATGTGGATATGGATATCCATTTGATCGTATATCTCAGGATTAATTTCAAAGATCTTCGAACGAGATTTAAGATACGAAAGTGAAGCTTGCGCAGATTCTTGCATGACATTACCGATCTGTCCGGTAATTTGTAGATTTCCTTTACCATCCACTAGCAAGACCTCGACCGGCATCGTTTCCCCACCGTTTTCAGTCCATGCTAAAGCAGTAGCAACCCCAACCTCATTTTGGCGTTCGGTTTCCATATAGAAGAATTGGGGTGGTCCAAGGTACCTCTCAATAACCCCCGCACCAACCTGGTTGCGATAACGTTTACCTTCGGCTTTCTGGCGTGCAATCTTTCGGCATACCCGTCCAATTTCACGTTCGAGGTTGCGCACACCGGCCTCATATGTATATTCACGAATAATTCGTTGTAACGCATTGACCGTTAATCGCAGTTCGTCCTTTTCTAAACCATTCTCCTCTAACTGGCGGGGAAGGAGAAAACGATTAGTAATCTCAATTTTATCTTCCTCGATATAGCCGGGAAACTCAATTATTTCCATACGATCAAGTAAAGCATGAGGAATGGTAGAGGTAGTATTTGCTGTTGTGATAAACATCACCTTGGAGAGATCATATGGTAGTTCAATATAATGATCTGAAAATGCAAAATTTTGTTCAGGATCTAGAACTTCGAGCATCGCTGCCGCAGGGTCCCCTCGGAAATCCACACCTAGTTTGTCAATCTCATCCAACATGAATAGTGGATTGATTTTTCCCGCTCGGCGCATGGTTTGCAATATTCGTCCAGGTAATGCTCCTATATAAGTTCGTCTATGACCACGAATTTCTGCTTCATCGCGTACACCGCCTAATGATAGACGTACAAATTTACGCCCCAGTGCTTCTGCAATGGATTGACCGAGTGATGTTTTCCCTGTTCCCGGAGGTCCGATAAAGCATAATATTGGCTGTCTGAGGCGTTTAGGTTTCAAGCTCTGGACGGCAATGTACTCAAGAACTCGTTCTTTAGCACGTTTAAGTCCATAATGGTCTCTCTCTAAAACCTTGGCAGCGTGTTTAACATCCAAGTTGTCTTCGCTTGATTCTAGCCACGGTAATTCCAGGATCCACTCAACATAAGTGCGGATGATCCCAACCTCAGGTGACATCGGCGGCATCTGTGCGAGACGATCAACCTCTTTGAGCGCTCTTACTTGCACTTCCTCTGGTAATAGAGCCGTCTCAACTCGCGTATGCAGCTCCTTGATATCACTAGACCAGATATCACCTTCTCCTAATTCCGTCTGGATAGCCTTCATTTGCTCACGCAAGTAAAATTCTCTTTGTGAACGATCTACTTCATTTTGGGCGCGTGAGTGAATTTCATCTTCGAGCTCCAACACATCGACCTCTTGAGCCAGTAAACTAATAACCTGGTCGAGACGTTGCATAATATCGATGGTTTCCAAGATAGCCTGACGCTCTTCTAAGGGCGGCGCGATAGCGGTCACGATCATATCCGCCAACCATCCCGGTTCTTCAATATTCAATGCGTATAAATATGCCTCTTCCGGCAAACTGCGATCCAAATTAACACACTTTTGAAATAACTCCAAAACCGTTCGCATAGTCGCATCAATCTGGCGATCAACTTCCTCAGTTTCATAAACAGGACGTGCTACCACACGTAAGTAAGGCTCTAATTGAGTAAATTCAACAATTTCAACCCTGCGCCGGCCTTGAACTAATGCCGAATTTGAACCATCTGGCATGTTTAATAGTCTTCCGACGGCCATCTCTACTCCTACCGGCATGAAATCGTGAGGGCCTGGGTTCTCCTCATCTGGATCACGTTGAGTTAACGCGATCACTGTATAGTCCTTGACTTGAGATTCTTCTATCGCCAATAACGAAGCTTCACGTCCTATAAATATTGGAGAAACCATCCGGGGAAAAACAACCAAATCCCGCAAAGGCAAAACAGGGCATTCAATCAAGCCATCTTGGTTAGGTACTGAATCTGGTATGCTATACAATTCCTCGGTGCGACGATAGAGAGCGCCACCAAAATCATCTTCGTCATCACGCATATACCAATCATTATTTCTCATTATTCACTTCCAAAGTGATCTACATTTACTTAGTTTCAAGGATAATGTTTTGACGCGCCATCCATGCCTCACGCGCTCCTGCAGCTATGAAAAGGCTGCCGGTTGCCAAAGCCAACGCATTATTATCCGTTAAATTTATCGCAACTTCCAAGGCATCTGCTACATCTGGTACACTTCTAACAGGTTTATTTAATTTGTTGGTGATTTCAACAAGGTATTCCACTTCCATCGCACGCGGATGGTAGGATTGGGTAGCGATAACTTCTCGGACAAGCGGCAATAATTCTGAAATCATGCCATAGACATCTTTATCTTCCGAGGCGCCAAATACAAGCACGATTTCTTTTTCAGGGAAATAATCCTCTATAGTCAATCGCAATTTACTTATGGAATCGCGGTTATGGGCTGAATCTACAACCAGGATTGGATCTTTATTTAGTACATCGAATCTACCTGGCCAACTTGTCTGAGAAAAACCTGCACAGATAGCTGTCCCACCAACTGGAAAAGCGCTCTCGCTAAATACTTTTAACACTGTATAGGCAGTCGCAGCATTCTCCACCTGGTGACGACCCAGGAGTGGAATAAATAACTTGACTGGCTCTGAGTCTCCTCCACCATTTGTTATACTACCTTCAATTATTCTAGGGAAAGTTTTTGCTGGACCTATTAACAAAGACTGCCCCTCTAAAGAATGATTTAATGGAATGAACTTATAGTCAAGTCCCACTTGTACCAATGGGGAAGATCGCTCAGCTGCTATGCTTTCGATGACCTGGCGGGCCTCTTCTTTTTGTGGTGATAACACTACCGGAATACCAGGTTTTATAATGCCGGCTTTCTCTCCCGCAATTTCTGGTAGAGTCTCACCCAACACATAAGTGTGGTCATATGATAACGAAGTGATTACCGATACGGCTGGAACAACCACATTTGTTGCGTCTAGCCGTCCTCCCAATCCTACTTCCAGGATAGCTACATCCACCTTCTGATTTGCAAAGTAAGCAAGAGACAGAGCAGTTGTGATCTCAAACGTAGTAATTTGGGGGATACTTTCAATAACCGGCTTCAACTGCTCAACCAGGGAAACCAATTCCTTATATGAGATCGGTTGTCCATTAATTTGAATTCGCTCCGTATAATCATGCAGGTGAGGAGAAGTATATAATCCTACCCTGTAACCGTCTGCACGCAGAGCAAAGCTACAAAATACGGCAACCGAACCTTTACCTTTCGTGCCAGCAATATGAATGCTTGGGTATTTCTGTTCGGGATTCCCTAGGGCGGCCATCAAATCCCGCATTCTACCCAGGTCAAATTTGTCGGGAGAATTGCGGAAACTTCGGCTTAAACTATAATCAACGAAACTATATAAATATTCAAGAGTTGCCTGATATTCGTCTTCAGTCTTCATGGTCAAGCGATTGTAACCTTATGGAGGACTCTACGCAAGAGGAAAGCATCCAGACTAAAACCAATCAATCCACAATCTGTTCCGATGCCCGTGGTAAAATTCGCCTGTGTTTTTTCGTGGAGTCAGGATGATTGTTTGGTTGATTTTTTTGTTGTTTCTTCTGGGATTAATTACCCTGATATTACCGCGCCTTGTCACCGCGTTTTACGCCTGGCCACTCACTTATGAATTAGAAGAAACTTCCTCCAGGAGTGTAGCCATTGTTTTTGGAGCCGGTTTATGGCGAGATGGAAGCCCAACCCCAGTTTTACGAGATAGGGTTGCCACTGCCGCAAAACTGTACTTCGATGGTAAAGTGAATAAGCTGTTATTGAGCGGCGATAACTCGACTGAATTCTATAACGAGCCCGCGGCTATGCGCGCGTACGCTTTGAACTTGGGCGTACCTGAGGAGGTTATTGTCCTAGACTACGCAGGTCGCCGCACGTATGATACTTGCTACAGGGCGCGTGCGATATTTGGCATCCAAGATGCGATTCTCGTCACCCAGAAATTCCACTTACCACGCGCGATCTATACCTGTAATAATTTGGGGATACCCTCCGAGGGCGTCCCTGCCGACCTACGCGACTATCGAAAGCGATCAATATTTTTTTGGAATCTACGTGAAATCCCGGCAACATTAGTCGCCTTGTGGCAGATTCATATCACCCAACCTACTCCAATACTTGGTGATCCCGAACCAATATTCCCTCGAGAGGCACAATCATG
>DAOVXM010000154.1 GCA_030636125.1 Chloroflexota bacterium
AAAAAATCGGACCCGACTCCTGAAGAGACCGGCGGCGAACCCACAGCAACGCCCCAACCAGGTGTGACGCCAACTGCACCACCATCCACAGAGCCACCTCCAACAGAGCTACCTCCAACAGAGCCTCCACCCACAGAGCCTCCACCCACAGAGCCTCCTCCAACAGAACCACCTCCGCCAGAGCCGTCACCAACTCCTGAAGCATGACGTCACCTTCACTATGGGCGTTAAGCCTGATTTATTGGCTGCATATGCTCGCCACGATCGTATGGATTGGCAGCTTGGCAGGTTTGTCGATCCTTTTCCTGCCTGCCGCCCGACAAACTCTTGACCCCCAGGTATACGCTAAATTGCTAGCAAGCATTCAACGCAGGCTAGATCCACTTGGCTGGATCAGCCTGTTGGTATTGGTTGGAACTGGCATGTTCCAGATGAGCGCTAACCCAAACTATCAAGGTTTCCTAGCAGTAAACGATAGTTGGGCTGTCGCTATCTTGCTAAAGCATATCGTTTTTGCTATCATGATTGGGATCAGTGCTTATCTGACCTGGGGGCTTTTACCAAAACTGGGACGTGCTGCTCTTCGCCAGGCCCATGGTCAAGATGCTCCAGAAGAGCAACGTCTACTCCAACAGGAAACCTTTCTATTGCGCTTGAATTTAATCCTGGCTGTGATAGTGTTAGCCCTGACGGCGTTGGCTCGAGTATCATAAAAGACACTTTTCGTTCTTATGTGGGGCGTGAAATCCGCTTTCACGCCCTATTTCTTTGAACGGGGGGAAGTATAAAAAATATGAGGCTCATCCGGGTAATAATGAATGATCGTCCGCTCGGAAAAAACAGCAGCCAAAGCCGAATCAGGACGCTGACCTCGGCTGATCACGAACAGAAACGGGGTATCTAAGAAAGGATCTTGTAGTTCCAGTAGCACGCCGTATTCCATCCACCTATCCGCGTGCACAATGACCAATGCTGGCGTGACTTCTTGAGCCTGGGGGGTGAGGAATGGATCCAGGCGCGCACGCGAGATGCCGTACAAGCCGTGCATCCCCCTGAGTCTCGTTGGGGTGTAAATAAGCAAATTGGCGCTGAGTAACAACACCAACAGGACTGTGACGGATAAGGGCCGGGCGCGCCACCAACCTGTATACCTCCGCCAGGATTCGCCGGGATATGTTGGCCACCCTGCCAAGAAAGCGATCCCGGCGGCGCTCAATAAAGTCAGGCTATACAATCCCTCGTAGTAATAACGTGGTCCAAATAACGATGAGCCAATCCAATATGCCAGATAGATAAGGACCAGGCTTGGGTACACACATGCCAGGAGCAAGCCTGTCCAACGGCGATGGCGCAGTATTACCAGCAAACCAAATGGGATGAAAATCCAAGAATATCTTCCCCAACCAAATAGATCGTGCCATCCAACCGACAAACTGTGTCGAGTATTGATTCTGGCCTGAGAGAGAGAATGTCCTTCCTCAAGTCGGCCGTATCCTGGCCCGAAGCCCACCCGGTCATACTCCCACCAAAGCGTATACGGGTTGAACCATGGGTTACCTGTAACCGCATACTGCCATAGGAGATGGAGTGAAGCAAGCGCGAGCACTACAGCCACAAAAGCCAGCAAGCGACGGCGTTGCTGCCAATCTCCACGAATCCACAAATAGATACCGTGAAAGATAAAAGGTAGGCTAACACCAATAGCCGTATATGGCCGGGTAATAACGAGAACACCTAAACATAGTGCAGAGGTAAGCGTGGCCAACCAGCGATGTTCAGATGAGTCATCCCAGGCGTCTAGCCAGGTCAGGGCAAACGCCGTGCTTAGCACCAAGCCAAAGGGGTGAGCGAGCAAGGACCCTGAGTTCATCAGAAAGAATGGAGAGGTCAGGGTGAGCAATGCGGCTAGCAGGCCAACGGTTTCACCGAACACGTGTTTGCCCAACCGGTAAGTAAGCCATACAGCCAGCCCTGCCAGCAAGGAATTGACCAGTGAACGCACGCCAAAGAACACGCCAACTGCTAGCATGACCGGCCAGCCTAGCGGGTACTTGCCAAAACGCTGCCCATCGAGATCCACCACGAACGGCACCAGGAAACTGTGCGGATCAGGGGGAGAGGGCAGCGTCAAGCGGCCTGCGGCGATCACCTCTGCCTGCCAGGCGTAAGCAATCTCGTCCTCCAGGTGAGGCATGCGCTCAAACACTCGATCGGCCACTATGTAGGTGACCAGCACAGTTACCAGACTGAGGAGCAATGCTAGGCGGTCGGCTCGAGACAATGACATGACGAGTGTTTAATATGATTGATGGCTGGTTAAAGTTTTTGGCTCAGCCTTCTAAGTCCACGAATAAAATTTATGCCGCGATCCTGCGGAGCGCGCTTAAGGCTTGCTCATGTAAGTAGGCATTAGAAGCCAGGATACCACGATTGTTTGCTAAGGTTTTACCCGCGGTGAAATCTAGCGGCTTGCCGTGTAGATCGGTGATCTTGCCACCAGCCTCCTCAATCACTAATGAGCCGGCTGCCTGGTCCCAGATTTTTTCTCGGTAATTTGGTTTTGCTGGTGATAATAAGCGCAACAGCAACTCACCTCTACCAGCTGCCAACACCGCATATTTTCCCTGACTATCCATGCGTACCGGCTCAGCCTCGACGCCTAATACCTGGGCAAATTCGTCAATCTTGCTGACATTGGTATGTCCAGATTCAAAAGAGCGCATCAGACGGGCTTGAGATGCATCGTTGAGCTCGGAGACACGCAAAGGCTCAAAACCCCCATCGGCAGCGAGAGATGTCGTCCAGGTTCCCTCTCCACGCACCGCGATTACCAGCGAGCCAGGGCCCTCTGGGTTCGGGCGATAGGCATTATTCAGATTTGGGCAACCCAAGGCGCCGATCTGCACCTTGCCATCTACGATCAACGCCAGGGCCACCGCGTATTGGTCCCCTCGAAGAAAACCTTTTGTTCCATCAATTGGATCAAGCGTCCAGAACCGGTGCGCTGGATCAGCATTGCCCCGGTCAATCCAATCACACACGGATTCAGGTGTGGCCTGAGTGGCATACTGGGAAACAAAGTGGGTCACCTGTGCCAGACTCTGGCGCGCTTCCGGTGTGCGCAGCTTAGCCGAATCCTCTTCTCCTACCATCGGATCATCCGGGAAAGTCTCGGATAACCTTTGCGCTACTAACGCCTGAGATGCGAAATCAGCGACCGTGACCGGAGAACGATCATCTTTGGTCAGGGCTGAAGCGACCATCTCAGATTGTACTTGCTTAACCAGCAGCGCCGCCTGTTGAACGGCGCTGAAAGCAAATTTTACATCAGGCATATTCAGATCAATCATGTTATTACCTTCCCACTTAAATCATACGGCATCGCTCCATTAATACGTACAGGAACCATTTCGCCGATTGGAATCTCACTTTCAACGATGACCAAACCATCGATTTCAGGAGCGTCGCGGTAAGTTCGCCCCAGGGAGATGGCGTTCTTCTCATCATTGCTATTTTCTTCATCTTCCAAGGTCCCTTGACCCTCGATTAGTACATCCAATTGCTTACCGATAAATGTTTGATTCTTCTCCAGGGAAATACCTTGCTGAAGAACCATCAGGCGCTCCCAACGCTCTTGTTTGACTTCAGGTGGTATTGGATCTCTGAGAGGCTCACTGGTAGTGCCGGGCTCATACGAAAACTGGAAGGCTCCCACCCTGTCGAAGCGCACTTCTTGAATAAAATCCAAGAGCGTTTGGAACTCCTCCTCTGTCTCACCGGGGTAACCAACGATAAATGTGGTGCGCAAGGCCAGATCAGGCATGGCGCTGCGCATTTTCTCTAGGGTGCGGTAAACCCAATCCACATTGGCTGGTCGTTGCATACGCCGCAGCGTTTTAGGATGGGCATGCTGGAGCGGCATGTCTAGATAAGGCAGGATTTGAGGGTGGGTAGCCATCACTTCGATCAAACGATCGGTGACATAACCAGGATAGGCATACATAACACGCAGCCAATCAACACCCGGCACAGCGGTTACCATTTGTTCCAATAGCTCTGCCAACCCATTCTTCATTCCCAAGTCATACCCATAGTCAGTGGTGTCTTGAGCAATCAGGATAATTTCTCGTACGCCTTGATCACTTAATACACGCGTTTCCTCCAAGATCGTATCGATCGGGCGGCTGACAGCAGTCCCTTTAATCAGCGGGATAGCGCAAAAAGCACATGGGCGGCGACATCCATCGGCGATCTTGATGTAAGCACTCGCACCTTGCCTTGCTACCTGCCGTGCGCCGCGTTCGTCGCTACCCACTGTAGGTACCTTGGGGAGATGGTAGACTGGTTCAGGATGTTCGTTTTCACGCAATCGCTGGACCACCTCCACAATATCCATCCAACGTCGCGTGCCCAGAATCCCGTCAATTCCCGGAACCTGGGATACCACCTCAGCCCCATAACGCTGGGTCAGACAACCGGCAGCGATAAGCACCTGGCCTGCACGTTTTTCGGCTGCCATCTCACTCAAAACCTGTATGGACTCTTCTTTAGCCGGACCGATGAAGCCACAGGTGTTTACAACAAGCACCTCTGCCCCTTTTGGGGTATCTGCCAGACTGTAGCCCGATCCGAACATTAATTGGGCCATCGACTCGGAGTCCACTATGTTTTTAGCACATCCCAGGGATACAATATAAAAGCTCTTGGGTTCCATAATAATACACATAAAAACTATAGGGCTTACGCAGTTCAGCGGGGGTCCTTACTACTTCTACTGCGTACCACCTAAACGATAAAAAATACTCGGATTAGCCATGGGATTCTAGGCAGCAAAGTATTTGCCGGTTCTGGTGCCAAATAGGTCATGGTGATAACGTGAACCTCGGTGTTTGGCTCGGTCGAGGAGTAGCCGATGGCGTCGGTGTAATCGTCGGCGTTGGTGTCTGGATGCTATCCAATGTGAAAACTCGATGAACCACCTGACCATAAAGCCCTAATGGTCCTAGATCCTGCTGGTTGAAAAAGACCTGCAATGCTGCCCCATTGCCAGTCAAAAGCTCTACTCTCTCATCACCGGTGAAATTATAAGCGTTGCCTGGAAGGACACGACCTGAGAGGACAACTTCATCATCTACCAATACCCGCACCCAGGCTCGTTGTCGTACGGTTATATAGACTAAGACAGTGTCGCTAGAACCTGGTAAAAGGGGTTCTTCTGCCGTGTTATTGCCCTCAGCCTGTTCAGTTGGTGGCGCAATCGCCGGAATTGTTGGTGTAGAAGGTGCCAGGGTAGGGGTCAATGATTCAGTTGGATTGGCCAGTAAGACTTCAGCTATGGATGGAGCAGTAGGAGAAGGTGGTCCTTGTTCTGCCTGTATGGCAAATATGCGCACAGCCGCCCAGACCACGAAACCAATTAGAAGCACAATGACTACCGTGCCAATTAGTAATTCGCCGGAAAATAAGCGCCGTATTGAAGCAGGTAGCCGTGATGGCCGGCGCGTAGATTGGGGGCGGGAAGGTGTTTGTGCAAGCTGTTTCTGTGCGAGCCTGGCTTGTAACCCATCTGCATAACGTAAGAGCAGTGGATCCGGATCAAGACCTAAAAAAACTGCATAATTGCTCAACATACCGCGGGCTTGCACAGGTGAGGGTAGAGCGTCTATTTTGCCAGCTTCTAATGCTTGTAAGTTGTGTGAGCGTAAATGGGTGTGCCGTTCAACATCATCGTAAGATAACCCCAGCAATTCTCGCTGGCGTTGTAATTTCTGGCCAACCTCAATGAAGATAAGCTCCGGTGTATCATCCGTAATCTCAATATCTTCAACTGACCGGGATGTGGGCTCGAGAGATGGAGAAATGTCCTCCGAGATCGTCTCCCCACTCAAAGCAACCAGCAAAGGCTCGGCGTCCAGCTCCAAAAAATCAGCATAGCTGCGCAAAAAACCGCGTGCCTGCACCATAGATGGCAACGCCTCAATATCATTGGCTTCTAGCGCTTGCAAATAATGCACGCGCATATGTGTTGCCTGAGCAACTTGCTCCAAGGTGAGCGACCGCGCTTCACGAGCCTGGCGAAGTTGTTGGCCAATTGTCTCCGTCATTGTAAGGAGGTTAAAATCGCGTTAATCTAACAGGGGCGGGGTTGTCCCCACGCTGGGAAACCCGCCCCTGTATATTCAGGTCTATACTGAACATTAAACGAGTTTTATTATCTTGCCTAAAGTGGAATAATATTACTCCTCTTCGGCAGTTTCAGTGACTGTTTCTTCTACAGTTTCAGCGACTGTTTCTTCTACAGTTTCAGCAACTGTTTCTTCTACAGTCTCAGGTTCATTTATCGGTTCTTCCACTGCTTCGACCTCGACTGCTGATTCCCCCTCGGCTTCAACCTCAGCCACCGCTTCAGATATTTCGACCTCCGCCTCTAGGTCGTCAATTTCTTCTGCCTCAAGGACCGCTTCAGCCGCTTCTCCTTCTCGATGAACGAGAACGGTGATCTCGGGAATCAAGTCTACGGTCAGCCGGACGTTGACCTTATGTTCACCAATCATGCGGATGGGCTGGGCGTCAATTTGACG
>DAOVXM010000264.1 GCA_030636125.1 Chloroflexota bacterium
GAGGGTTTGGCGTAGATTGACCTGGGCTGACTTCTGCGGCAGGCCGGGCCACAGCAGATCCATGAGGGCTTCGCGGCGATGGAACCTGGTCCCCAGCGCGCTTTCGGTGGCCAGGTAGATCAGGAGCGCCTGCACGCGATTGGTGCGGAATTTCAGCAGGGGCCGGCCGTTCAATGAGGCGGCAAAAGGACCCAGCAGGGAGAGAGATAAGCCAGACATAGACATCTCAAACTGGATTTGATAACGATTTGTTAACGGTAGGCGATGCCGTGTTTATGCACGGGTCACTCTGCGCCTACGGGTGAAGTCTAGACTGTAACCATCGAATCGGACATGCCAGGCTCAATTGCAGCCAGGCACAAGACCAGAGGAGATGGGAAATGCAGAAACGACTCGTGTTAACAAATCTCATGATCGTAGCTCTCGTGATATTGGCGGCCGGCAAGGCTGACGCGTTAACGGCCAGTGTGGACATGCCCGCACCCACCGGAATGCAGCTAGAGGCCGTTGACCAGGACGGCTCTTCTGTGCGGGAACCTCTGAAGCAAGTAGCTACCAACGACCTCATATGTGCAGATCCTGCTCCTGCTGTTGAGCAAACATGTGGCGCACTGGAGCGTCAGATTCTGGCCTCAGTCGTCCGCCTGGAGGTTCGTGGCCCGGATGTGAATAACGATGGCCACTGGGCTGGGGGCAAGGGCCATGCAACGATAATGGACGGACGATATCTCGTCACTCACAATCACTTCAGCACACCACTTTCAATGCTCAAAAACCTGCCGAACAACGGCGCCGCCGCAGTTTCGATGTACAAGGCGAATGGCGAGAAAATCATGCTGGAAGCCCCGCCGACGGTCTTCACAGTCGTCGTTAAAGACCCAGAGACATTAGTGCTCGATTTCGGGACGAACGGCGCGGGCCAGGGGTTTTTTGAAGCGCTGGGTATACCTTCAGCCAAGTTCAAGGCCTGGCAGGATCTCGAGCTGCAGCAGGGGACGGAAGTGGCGCAAATTGGATGGGATGGTGCGACAGCCCACGTCAACTGGGTTCGCGTAAACGACTTTAGTATAAAGGACGGTACCCCAACGCTGGAACTGGACAGCATCGTCACGCTCGGTGCCTCTGGCGGCGGAGTCTTCTGGCAGGGCTATCACATTGCCAATAATTGGGCGGCGGTATCAGTACTAAACCAGGCAGGATCCGTGGTACGACAGTATTGCATGGCAGCGTTGAACTCAGCACAAGTGGTGGCTCCCGCAGCGCAACCGACATTGGCAGGAACGCCGCCAACAGCGGCACAAGTTGAGAAAGGCGCTGGCGATCAGCCCGGCAATCACGGCTAGAGCGAAAGCGAGATTCTGCGGGTATAGATGTCAAGTTCGGGACCGTACACGGCATAACCTCCACTCTCTTCGTCGGTGACGTTCAGGCGGTAGGGTGTCTTGATTCCGTATTGCGCTATCTTCACTTCGTCCTGGTGCAACCTCCTGAGCAAGGTCATCATCATACTGTTTGACGCCCATAGTGTACCGCACCCGGCCGAGAAAGTCTAACGGCCCAGAAAACGAGCGGCGGCGACCCCTAAAGGGGTTGTTGGAGGCCCGAAATCGCGCAAGATTGCTCCGAAATGATAGATCGAGGCGTTTTCTTGTCCACGCGCTTCCAGGATGGCGCTCATCTCCCGTCGGGTATGCTCGGAGTAGGTGTGCCTGGCTTGTTCTACGGTTTCGTCGCGGCAGTATTTGCCAAAGCAACATCGAAAGTGCTCGAAAACGCGCTGAGACGGGAGGTTGGCGACTCTGTAAACCTGTTCTGGCCGAACCTGGCCCACTGGCGCGGCATGCTCTGGGACCGCGCCTAGCAAGGCAAGAGAATCATCTGGCACATCTAGCTTCACCAACTGAGCAGGACTATGACCGGCACGTCTGCCACGTTTGCAGATATGCACATTGTGCAGAAGGCGAAACAGTTCGAGGAGACCAGGGAGAGCCGCATCGCGATGGTGGAGATAGCAGACACCGAGGTGGGGACGGTGGTGGATGGTGAAACCTATAACTTGGGCACCATACCGGTTGCCGGTTGTGATACCCAGGATACGCTCTCGGGTGTTGCGACTTTGGCCAGTCTCACGCTGACCGGTGGCGATGTCAATGGTGTCGGCACCATCACTGCTACCTGTGCTGGTGCTACCGACAATGCCGATAATAACGGCGCAGCCAGCGTGATCTACACTGTGATTACCCCATCGGAAGCCACTGTAAACCTGATAGACCAGGTGGATTCCCTCTACCTTCAACAGGGTATTGACAATAGTCTGGATGCTATACTAGATACAGCATTACAAGCCTTGGACGATATGAACCAAAATAACGATGTTGCAGCCGTCAACGCCATGCAAGCCTTCATCAATGCGGTCGAAGCCCAACGAGGCAAGAAACTTACCACTACCGAGGCTGATGCTTTGATTGCAGATGCCCAGGCGATTATTGAGGCGATTAATGCTAGCTGATTACAATGACACTGGTGGTGATGGTGATGAACGGTCGATTACCTGCACAGTGGCACGTTTAATGGTGGCGCTGGCGATGACAGAATCCTTGAGAGGATAGAAGGGGGTACGTTCGATGGCGGCGATGGTAACGATGCTGTCGCATTTTACGAAGACGGCACTTGTTTAAATGTCGAGGATGGCGCAAAAGCAGCCCCCCACTTGGAACATGGGATGTAAGGTAATAGGGAACTAAGTCTCTTTTAACGTCTGCAAAACTTCAGCGCTGTGCTTGGCTGGCTTCACATTCTTAAAGACTTTGAGGATATCGCCCTCAGGACCGATCAGGAACGTAGTGCGGTAAATACCCTGGTATTCACGTCCAAATGACTTCTTCGTACCCCATACTCCGTACAATTCGCTCACTTTGTGATCGGTATCTGCAAGTAAGGTAAAGGGCAAGTCATACTTGGCTTTGAAATTGGTATGTCTCTTGGGAGAATCCGGGCTCACGCCAAGAATCGTCACTCCTGCCTCCTGGTAAGCGCTGTAATCATCCCGGAAATTACAGGCTTCGGTCGTGCAGCCTGGGGTATCGTCTTTTGGATAGAAATAAAGGACTACCGGATTGCCGCGATAGTCAGACAACTTATGTTCAGTTTCGGTTTCATCCAGCAGGGTGAAATCCGGGGCAGGTATTCCTGATGAGATTGGCATTTGTAACTCCTTTATCATGAATTCTCGGTATTTATTTCAGCAATTATCGTACCCATCGGGTCAGTGTCATAACCCGGTAATTCAGCTATTGCCTGGCAAAAGGAACCCTCTTTTATTATATCCATCACCGGAGCCAACAGGTCGCTCTGGTAATACTCCCTCGGGATGACCAGGTCGTAGCGTTCCTTAAATAGCGGTATAAAGTCCAGATCGAGAGCTTGGGCAGCCGCAGCAATACCCAACCCACAATCCGCCCTCCCTGAAGCGATGGCGGCAGCTACCCCTAAGTGGGTGTATTCCTCTTGATCGTAGCCCAGTATGTCTTCTTGTGAAACGCCCAGAATACCCAGATGGTAATCCAACAAAACGCGCGTGCCAGCCCCACGTTGACGGTTGACAAAAGTCACTTCGGGACGAGCAAGATCATCTAAAGAACGAAACCCTTTTGGATTCCCCCGCAACACCAACAGCCCCTGCTCCCGCCCAACGAAGGCCACCACAACCACAGGCACATCCGGAAGATACTGGCGGATATAACTTATATTAAATTCGCCAGTCTTCGGATCCAACAAATGGGAGCCTGCCAGGTGCGCTTGGCCGCGTTTTAGAGCCACTAACCCACCCAAACTGCCTACGTTGGCCGATGCCAGGCGGCGATCCCGGGCAGCGAGAAATTGTGCCAGCAAGTCCAGAGAAATGTCGTGCGAGCCGATAGCGAAAATGGTATGCTCGATCTCGGACGGAGAACGGGTCAAGTGAACGGTCACTTCCGCGCCAGCGGGTAATCCCTGCGAACCACGCGGCAGGATGGTTATCCCATCTGCCCGCACCAACGAGGTGATCACACCCGCACCGCGTGATAGCGGCGCAGCCAGGGTGCGCTCTCCCACGCGACCAACGGCTACGCGCATAAAATCGTCGTCGCCAGCCGGGGAGGTGACCTTGCGAGTCAGCTGTGCTTTCACTGTGATTGGCTCTTCCGGTTGTGTACCCAACCAACGCGCCAACATTGGTTTCACGAATATCTCACCAGTCAATGCTGCAGACACAGGATACCCGGGTACACCAATAATGGGTACCATTGTCGCTTGAGCGTCCCCGGCCCGGATCATCCCCAGGATGACCGGATGCCCTGGACGCGCCGCAACCCCATGAACCAACAACTCTCCCAAGGATTCCACCACTTCGGCAGAAAAATCCTCCGAACCAGCTGAGGAACCCGCGTTCAATAAAATTAAGTCATGCTCATAAGCAGATCTTCGCACCTGCTCACGGATAAGGTCGAAATCGTCAGGTGTGATCGGGTAACGTGTCGCCTTACCTCCCCAGGAATTGACTTGAGCCGCCATTACCAGCGAGTTATATTCAATAATATCCCCAGACTGTACCGGCTCTCCCACTGGTACCAGCTCTGTGCCAGTCGGTAAGATGGCAACTTTAGGCTGGCGCGCCACACTAACATAGTCATGCCCACAAGCGGCAATGGCTCCCAGGTCAACTGGACGCAGCGTGTGCCCGGCGGGTAACACCAGTTGTGTGGCAACGATATCCTCTCCCAAGGCGCGCACATGATGCCAGGGAGTCGATGCAGCCCGGATTCGAATGGCAAAAGGCGCCCGAGGGTCTTTTGCTGGTTGTCCTGTATCATCCA
>DAOVXM010000459.1 GCA_030636125.1 Chloroflexota bacterium
GGTCAAAGTAGTTTACTTCGCTGCCCTGTCCGAATTGAGCAATGAGTACGATATTCCCTTAAAGATGCATGTCTTGGAAACAAAGCTCCAGCGTGTATTTGGTGAAATCACGTACGGCAAATCTCTGGTTCGCTATGCCAACGACCTGGGTTTCTTAGATGAAAGGGTTGTTGTGATCCATGCAATCTGGGTGGATGATCTTGATGTGGAGATGATGGCAACCGCGGGATGTTCGGTGGCTCATAACCCCGTCTGCAATCTCAGATTAGGGAGTGGGGTAATGACTTTCCGCCGTCATTCGAACGCTGGAATTAATATTTGTCTGGGGAGTGACGAAGCCTGCACGGATGATACCCACAACATGTGGATCGTAGCTAAAGTTGCTGGCTTAATCCACTCAATCACCGAGCCCGAATACAGCAACTGGCCGAAGGCTAAGGAAATATTGTGGTGCCTGACTCGCGGAGGTGCGCGGGCAATGCGTATGGACGACCAGGTGGGTGTTCTTGCGCCTGGATATGAGGCAGACCTCATATTGGTCGACTTAAATACGCTGAATTTTACTCCCCTTAATGACATTTACCGGCAGTTGATATATTGCGAAACTGGTTCGTCCGTAGTGTTGACCATGGTCGCTGGCGAAGTGGTTTGCAAAGATGGGAAATTGCTTACTGTTGATGAGGAGGCAATTAAGGAGGAAGCACGCGAGATCATGAAATCATACAGCAAGGATATGGAGAAAACCTGGGAGGCAGCACGCAAGCTAGAGCCTTATTATCGAGAGATGTATCTGCGTTGTGCAAAAACGGATGTCGGCATGAATCGTTGGGTTGAGGGTTAATCTTTCACATAAAAGACGAGTGCAACTTTTTTGTTTCTAGTCCCCTCATCTGTTGGATTTCTTTGAGGTGCGGAGTGTCCTAAATCGTGCGTTCTTATCCTTTCTTTACGAATTCTTTATGTGCTCCTTAGCATGTTTGTGATAAATTTAACAATGTAGAGACCCGAATGAGATATATCCGGCTCGATATAATCCGATGTGAGTTTGTAAGCGTAACACCATCATTTACCGAGGGTGAAACTGATGACTTACTCCTTGCAAGATGGGTGAGTTGCGCTTGTTTCTATTAAAGGAGGTGCTGGGAAATCAATAAATCATATCAACGTAAAGCTGTCAACGACCATTCTTTTGATTCTAATTAAGAGGAGTAAAAAATGAAGAAAGCAACTTTTTTGTCAAAGATTTTAGTGTTTACATTCATCCTGGTACTCGTGTTGTCTGCGTGTGTATCGCAGCCGGAACCTACAGAGGCACCTGCGGAACCAGACGTAGAGGAGCCCGCTGCCCCTGAGGAACCTGAAGAACCTGCGGAAATGGTGGATGTAGTAAAAGTGGGCGCTTTGTACCCGGTCACCGGTAACGATGCTGGCTGGGCGGGCGACCCGTATGTCAAGTCGCACCAGATGGCGATCGATGAGATCAACGCAGCGGGTGGGATAGCATGCCTGGGCGGCGCTAAGCTCGAACTGGTCACAGGTGACACACAGAGCAGTGCCGAGAAAGGCAACTCCGAAATGGAGCGCCTGATCACTCAGGAAGGTGTGGTTGCAGTCATGGGGTCCGCATTGAGCGGCACTACATTGCCTGCTACCGAGATTTCTGAGAAGTACGAGGTTCCCTATATCGTCCCCAACGCTTTGGACGGAACGATTACCGGCCGTGGACTGAAATACGTCTTCCAGACCGTGTCCACACTACAGGAATGGGGTGCCAACGATGTCGCCTGGGCTGTTGATAACGGCGCCAAGACGGCAGCGATCACAGTTCCCAATATCACATTTGGAGCCGAAGTCGAGGAGACCTGGCTGCATGGTATCGAAGAAGAGGGTATGGAACTGCTCGGTAACTTCACGTACGATGCGAACACCAACGACTTCACAGACACCATTTTGCGTGTCAAGCAGCTCGATCCTGATGTCTGGTTCGCTCTCGGCAACGCTGAGACCCCAACATTCGTCAAGCAGACTAGAGAACAGGGCTACTGGCCGAAGTACGGCATCATCACACTCGGCTCTGGCTTCGCGACCACCTTCTTCCTGAACGAAGTGGGCGAAGAGAACGCGGAAGGCATCATCTTCACGATGGACTTTGCTCCTGTCAGTCAGCTACCAGTTGACGAAGAATTCAAGCAAGCTTTCAAGGACTATACCGGTCAGGAACTGGGCGGCACTTACAACACGACCTACGCTTCCACCTGGCTGTTAGCAGATGCATTGGAAGAGGCTTGCTCAGTCGATCCCAAGGCGGTTGCAGAGACGTTACGTTCCACCACGTTTAAAGATGGAGTGTGGGGTTTCCAGTGGCCTGAGGCATCGTTTGACGAGAATGGACGCCTGGAGCAAGCCGCCACCGTCATCGGACAGTGGCAGGCAGGCCAACAGGTTGCGGTTTGGCCGCCTGAATTGGCCGCCGCAGAAGCTCTCTGGCCTGTTCCAGGTTGGGATAATCGGTAAATCTTCCTTAAGTATAATGTGAATTTAAACCTGCTGGTATCACATAAACCAGCAGGTTTAATTTACTCAATGACCTAAATAATAAAGGAGAGTTTTGTGAGTCCGGAAATTTTCTTTCAGATCATCGTCAATGGCTTGTTTACAGGCGGTATTTACGCGCTTGTAGCTGTTGGCCTGACTTTGATTTATGGCGTAATGGTGATCGTGAACTTTGCCCATGGCGAGTTTCTAATGCTGGGTATTTATATCGCTTTCTTGGGGAATTCCCTATTAGGCATCGATCCTTATATGATCATTCCTATTGCGCTTGTGCTCATCTTTGGGTTGGGAGCACTCATCCAACGAGGGTTGGTACAACGTGTGTTGGATGCCCATCCGTTGAACCAGATTATCTTGCTGGTTGGTGTTGGTATGCTGCTGGTTGGTTTGGTTCAATTCTTCTTCAGCGCTGAACCAAAAGCCATTCATGTGCCGTATGAGACGGCGGTGATTTCGGCGTTTGGTTTGCGTTTCGCCATAGCCCGGCTCGTAGCTTTCTTCGCCTCGATGACGATTTCACTTCTGCTGTACCTGTTTCTTCATTACACACGCATCGGTAAGGCTATTCGGGCAGTGTCCCAATCACGCGACGCAGCTCGGCTTA
>DAOVXM010000359.1 GCA_030636125.1 Chloroflexota bacterium
CATCAGGGTCGCCTAAGGTGGTGACGATGATATGCGCATCACTCAGGTCTTCGTTCTCGGTATAAATATTGGTTGTGGCGACGATGTATAAGCCGGCCGCTTTGGCAGCCAACACGCCATTGCGGGAATCCTCGATCACCACAACTTCATCGGGTTTCAAGCCGGTCTTTTCCAGCGCCAGATTGTAGATTTCGGGGTCAGGTTTCTTCACGCTGACCATGTCCCCGGCCAGCACAAACTCGAACTTGATATCCTTGAGGATGCCATAAGCTACCGCCTGGGCGGATTTTACGTTGGAGGTGGTGCAGACCCCCAGAGTCAAACCAGCCTGCATACCTTCCAGCATAAAACGCTTGACACCCGGGCGCAAA
The DNA here is from genome assembly GCA_030636125.1 of Chloroflexota bacterium. Next base: position 372 of record DAOVXM010000359.1, read on the forward strand.
GGCAGCTTGCCGCTCTGGATGAGCTCGACGAAGGTCTGGGTCTTGTATTTATGCATCTCCTTGATCAGCTCGTCCTCATCTTCAGGCTTGACCTGCGCGCCAAATCCCCTGGTGTGCAGATGGTGCTTCATGCGCTCCTTACCGCCGGCAACCTGGAGCAGTTCGTGGTAGTAATCCACATCCCACTCGAAGTCATAGCCGTAGTGTTTGAAAGTTTCATTAAATGCCACCCGGTGGCCATCCCGTTCGGTGTCAATGATGACCCCATCCTGGTCAAAGAAGATCGCTTTGATTGTCATCTCATATCCTCCATAATTATCTAAATTACTTTGTTACTACTCAGCATCAGGCAGGGAGCCGAAAAAATGGTGTACGTGAGGGGCGTACGCCCCCCCACTTTTTCGAGACACTCACTTAAACCCTAGCCCATGTAGAACTCTCGAATGGTCTCAACAGCCATCCTATTTTCGTCTTTAACACCCAAGGTCAAGCGGAACCAGCCATCACGTCCATACATCGTCGTTTGTGGACGGAGGATCAAACCTTTACCCTGGGCAAAAGCAACCATGTCATTCCCTTTCTTGCCGGTGTCGGTGCCATCAAAGAGGATGTAGTTGGCATGAGAGTGGAAGATGTCCAATCCTGGAATATCGGAGAGCGACTCCTGGATGAAATCCACTTCGCTGTTGTTGAATTGCACACGCTCGGCCAGCGCTTCGGTATCCTCAAAAGCGGCCAAAGTTGCCCACATGGGGATGATGCCCACGTTCCAGGGAAGCAAGGCGGCAGAGATCTGCCCGATGACGTCCTTGTGACCAAGGGCATATCCAAATCGCAGACCCGCCAACCCATAAGCCTTGGAAAGAGTACGCGTGACCAAGACATTTTTATATTTCTCGATCAAACCCACTTGCGACATGCCCAACCCGGAGAATTCAATATAGGCCTCATCGACAATGAAGGGGATGCCAGTCTCGGCGATGCGCACAAAATGCTCGGGGTCCATGAAGTTGCCGGTGGGGTTGTTCGGATTGGCAATCACGATGATCTTGGTCTTATCGGTGATGGCGGCTAAAACCGCATCGGGGTCGAAGTGCAGTTTGTGATCATCGTAGCTCATTGGCACAGAGACAAGCTGCCCTCCGAGGATATTACAGCGCAACTTATAAATACCGAAGCAGGGGGTATGCTGGATGACCTGCTCCCCTGGTTCCAGGAAGGAGCGAAAGATATTATCAAATACCTCGCTGGATCCGTTGCCCAGAATAACGTTCTCTGGACCATCCAGCCCGTTTATCTCGGCGATCTTGGAACGTATAATTAAACCTTGGTCCGGATAGCGGTTTGCCATTTCTCCATATTTGGTGATGGCAGCCATCACTTTTTCTGAAGGCGGATGTGGGTTCTCATTGGACATCATACGGTGGAGCTCAGGCTCTCGCCAGGCAAGCTCGATATGACTCGAGATGTACATGGGGATGCCCTTCACCCAGGGGACATAGTATTCTTCAATTAGTTTCATGTTGAGTCTCCAAATTTTGAGGGATTTAGTAACTACTCAGCCTGGGCTGAGTAGTCACGGGATTTATTCGGTCAGGCTTTGCCAGTACTACCCAGGATGTCAATCCAACGTCCGACGACTTCCCGGATGGCATCTTTGACAGCGATATCGACCTTGCCAGGGTCATATTGTTCCCGGTTGTCTGACATGTAAGTGTAGGTTGCATCGATCAGGGTATGTTTAAGCTCGGTAGAGACATTAAACTTAGCGCCGCCGACTTCAACCAACTTGGTGACGTAGTCATCCGGCAGTCCAGTGCCCCCATGCACCACCAGCGGGGTTTTAACCCCATCGCCATTGAGCAATTGGTTGATCTCCCTCATACGTTCGAAGTCAACCTTGGGGTTCTTGGTCTTGTAGACGCCGTGGGCGGTTCCGATGGCGGGAGCAAAAATATCGACGCCAGTGCGCTCGACAAATTCAACCGCCTGGGTGGGGTTGGCCAAGGCAGCCTCGTCCTCGGCCACCTTGATCTGATCTTCCACACCAGAAACCGTGCCCAGCTCTCCTTCGACGGAGATACCCCCTATAGCGTGGCAGTAATCCGCAGCTTCCCTGGTCTGGCGGATGTTCTCCTCGAAGGGCTGCTTGGAGGCATCGATCATAATGTTGGTGTAGCCCGCATCGGCGCACTGCTTACAATATTCGACATCCGTGCTGTGATCCAGGTGCAGACAAATTGGAATGGAGGCAGACTCGGCCAGGGTGCGGTAGATGGATACCAGGACATGCCTGCCTAAGAATTTAGAAGGTTTGACAGAGGTCTGGATGATCAAGGGAGCGTTCTTGTCGATAGCTGCCTCAACCACAGCCTCCATCTGGATGAGATTGGTGATGTTGAAAGCGCCGACAGCATACTTATTCTCAGCGGCTGCGAACATGATTTCTTTTGCGGTAACAATAGGCATTGCACACCTCCTGTGCTTTGAGTTTTAATCAATTTTAATACGACTTGCGCATTTCTGCTAGGATAACCCCGAAAAAGGGGGAGGCAGGCTATGCCCGCTCTCCCGTTTGGCGGAGGGCCAGGCGCTCGCTGACGAACCCTTCCACACCCTCGAAACCTTTTGAGAAAGCTGCCACGGTACTGACCGTGGAAGGATGGGTATTGAACTGCTCAAAAGCCTGCCCATTAGGATCATAAGCCTGGATGCAATAGGGGATTTTCAAGAGCTTATCGAGCACCTCCTGGGGCACCTGCTGGTCGATCTCCGGCTGGAAGAGCATGTCATCGCCATACTCAAAGAGCGGCTCCAAAACGTAAGGGGGGCAGGTGTAGATAAGGTCGCCACCAGCCAGCTTCTGGACGTCCCAGAAGCGCATCTTACCCGCGACAAGCGGGCCACAGCGCATAGAGCAAGCCAGCATCTTGCTGACATAACCGCCGTCCTGAAGCAGGCGATAAGCCCGTTTGAAAACCGCCAGGCCGAACCAGTGTTTGTCCCGCCGGGATAGCCGGATATCACGCCGAGCGGCCTGTATATCCAGCGCTTTGCGTTCCGTCAGGCGCCCGATCATCATGGTGATGACCGCCCGCCAGCGGCTTAAATCCACACCATTCTCCCTGGCAATCTGCATGCCTTGCATAGCCGCGTTAGCGGAAGCCATAATTTGGGGCAGGGTAAAGCAGACCGTGGTGTTGGTGGCGATGGCTTTGGAGGTCAAGACTTTGACAACCTCAATGCCCTGCATGCTGGCCGGGACCTTGATCATCACGTTCGGGCTCAAGGAACTCAACTCCTCGGCCGTCCTGATCATCTCATCCGTCTCCACAAAAAGACGAGGGTCCAGCTGGCCCGAGATCCAGCCAAATCGACCATGGGAGGCCTCAAAGATGGGCATATACATCTGCGCGCCGCGCTTGACGAGCTCTTTATAGGTCAACCAGGATAACTCTTTGTAATCCAGATCAGGATGGGAGCGGATCAACTCATCAACCCACTCCCCCCAGTACTGCGGATCACTCTGGATGGCCTTGTATGACAGCGACGGGTTGGTCGTGCATCCCCGGAATAAACTGCGGGCAGGATCATCAGCCACGAACAAGCGCGCTAAGTGCTCTTCTAATACTTCCCGGCGACCTGGTTCAACGGCATCCATCATCTTCTGGATCCAACTCTTATAGACCAGAGGGGAAGAATCCCACCAGATTTCCAG